>JAQYVG010000504.1 GCA_030145595.1 Desulfobacterales bacterium
AAATACTACGCCTTGTATATGAACCTTTTTACTTAGCCATCTATAGTTGAATTCGTGACTTTTTACGAGATCATCAACTATGATGGTTTTGTGAAAAGTATATTTTAGGAACATTTTGAAAATGTACCCTGCCCTGCCAAAATCATATAAAGGAGCGTATCCATTCAAATTAGGCACCACCTCATTCATCTATCCTGATCATATCACACCCAATATCAAGATGCTGGGTCCTTATCTGGACGAAATCGAACTTTTGTTTTTTGAAAGCCAACCTGCCGGCATGCCGTCCCCACAGGAAATCAAGGAGATCAGGCAGCTCGCCAAAGACTTTGATCTTACCTATAATATACATTTGCCGCTCGATATATCACTAGGCGCCCCTGACCCGTCCAAGCGGCTAACCGCCCTAAAAACCATCAAACAGATTATCGATTTAACCGCGCCGCTGGCACCTTCGACTTACACCCTTCATCTTCCCTATGATGAGGCTGACTTTGATAACGAACGGATCAAACGCTGGCAGGAGCTCATCCGCCAAAGCATGGAGAAGCTGCTTGCCGCCGGCATCGAAGCCGAATCTATCTCAATTGAAAACCTGGATTATCCTCTAGAATGGGTAGAAAAAATCATAAACGATTTTAATCTTGCGGTATGTATTGATCTTGGCCATCTGATAGTGAATCAAGTTGATATTCAGACAGCTTTCGACAGATATTGTCAAAAAACGGTAATCATCCATCTGTATGGCGCCCAAAGCCGCCATGACCATCTGTCGCTGGACAAGTTGTCACCCGTCAATACCGACATCATCATGCCAATATTAAAACAGTTTAAGGGAGTGGTGTCTCTGGAGGTTTTCTCTTACGACAGATTAGTCCGTTCATTAAACTTTTTAGAAAAATGCTGGTTATCTTAAGTCTTTTCCTCTTTGTAGATCAATAGGTAAATTACGAATTCCATCTCCCAGATCCTACAGAAGTGCCGTATCAGGC
>JAQYVG010000505.1 GCA_030145595.1 Desulfobacterales bacterium
GTTTTTATCGGCAAAATTGCCAAATATGAGCAGAAACGAGATCTTCAATTGGGACCTGACACAAAAGAATCATGATGGTTGTTGAAATGAAAAAATTGGCTAAATTCGTTGCGATGATGATTATTGTATCCCTTACAGGTTGCGCAATGGGGCCTGATTTTAAAAAACCTGTTGTGGAAACGCCGCAAAATTTTAGATTTTCCGATTCAGAATCCAAAGAAGTGGTCAACTTGAAATGGTGGGAATTGTTTGATGATCCTGTTCTATGTTCATTGGTTGTCGCGGCATTGACGGACAATAAAGACGCATTGATTGCTGCCAGCCGTATCGAAGAAGCCCGTGCGGCCCTTGGATTCACCCAGGCGGATCAATATCCTCGATTGGATTTAGAAGCCGGTGCAAAGGCAGGAACTTTTTTTGGATTATCACGATCGTCAACAACAGATAAATCTGCCTATATCGCTCCGGTATTGAGCTGGGAGATTGATTTCTGGGGCAAATACCGCAGATCCACCGAAGCCGCGATATCTGAATTGATGGCGTCTGAGTATTCTCTGAGAACCGTTCAAATCAGTTTGATCTCCGAAGTTGTGAGCACTTATTTCTTGTTATTGGATTATCATCAGAGATTGAAAATATCCAGACAGACCCTTGAATCACGACTGATTAGCCTTGATATTATTCAAAAGCGTTTTGACAAAGGCATAATTCCCGAAATTGACTTGAACCAGGCACAAATTCAAAAAGAAATTGCCGCCGGGGCCATTCCGTTATTCCAGCGATTAATTGCCAATACCGAAAATGCGCTGAGTATTTTGATGGGAAAATTCCCTGGAGAAATAAAAACAGGGCGTGATCTGAACCAACAAATTGTTCCTCCGGATATACCCAGCGGATTACCTTCGGATATTCTCGAACGAAGGCCTGATATTGCTGAAGCCATGTACTTGCTGGAAGCGCAAACAGCAAGGAT
>JAQYVG010000506.1 GCA_030145595.1 Desulfobacterales bacterium
TACTTTAGTACGTCGAGGGCGGAAACCCGCGGAGAACGCCGCTCATCGGGAAAATAGCCATTTATGGATGGAAACTAGATAGATCATGGCTTTTGCTGCTGTAACAGCAACAATTTTTTGAGGTTGTTTTTGGCGTAAAGATCGTCGGGGTTTATATTTAGCACCTTGCGAAAATGATCAATAGCGCTCTTGATATCGCCTTTGGCAAAAAATGCTGCTCCCAGATTGTAGTGGGCATCAGCATGATCTGGTTTTATGCGCAACGCTTCTAAATAATGTTTCATGGCTTCATCTGTGCGGCCCTGCTTTGTCAGGGCGGCACCCAGATTGATGTGCAAGTCCGCATTATCGGATTCTATTCGCAGCGCTTGTAAATAATGGTCGATGGCTTCTTCTGCGCGGCCTTGCCGGTAAAAAGCATTCCCCAGATTGTAAATAGCTACCACATCATCGGGCTTTATCCGCAGCACTTGCAGATAATGGCTGATAGCTTCTTTGGTACGGCCCTTTTTATAAAAAGCTTTGCCCAGATTGTTGTGAGCATCCACATAATCAGGCTTTATACGCACGGCTTCTAAATAATGGCCCATGGCTTCATCCATGCGTCCCTGCGCGGACAGCGCAGCCCCCAGATTGTTATGCGCCAGCCAATTATTGGAAGTTACCGCCAGGGTATGCTCAAAAAGGGTAATGCTGTTTTTCCAATATCCTGTCTGCTTCCATGTCACTGCCGTTAGCATGGAAAGCAGGGCAATTGCCAGGGCGGCCAGCAATATTTTTCTGTGCCGCCATTGAGCCGCAAGTTCGGGAGCGCCCCAGGCAATAACGATAAACAGCCCGATATGCGGAACATAGGTATAACGGTCAGCCATGGCTTGGCCGCCCACCTGAACCAGTCCGATTACAGGTACTAATGTGCCCAGATACCACAGCCATCCCACCGTAAAATAAGGACGATGCTTTATAAC
>JAQYVG010000507.1 GCA_030145595.1 Desulfobacterales bacterium
AACTCTTTTGGAGATGATCCTAATGTATAGACTCGATCAATATATACGAACGAGTCGCGCCAGGGCGGGCCTGTAATCCTGTCTAAAAATTTAATGGTTTGAGGAGAGAAGAGTATCTGCACCCCAATAAAACATGTTTAACGAATTTACAAGCTCTGTTTCTGCCCTCTGGGTGATTTTCTCATTTTCCTTTTTGGTGGCCCTGACCGGGGCTATGTCGCCCGGTCCGCTACTCACCTATACTATTATTAAAGCCGCTAAAACCAGCAAACGCGGCTATCTCATGGGTTTATGGATTATCGCCGGCCATGCCCTCCTGGAAATGGGAATCATTATATTTTTACTAATGGGCTTCTCTTTTATCCTGCAGAACATTATTATTGTTAGAATTATCGGTGTCGCCGGCGGAGTGATTCTTGTCTGCTTCGGAATATCGATTGCCAGAGATATTTATTTAGGCAAAATTCCTACCGATTTTTTGCAATCATCCGCAGGGCAAGAAGATGACACAAGTCCATTCGAAAACAAAGGCCTGGAAAACCCGGTAATCGGCGGAATTATGATTTCCATGTCTAATCCCTACTGGTGGGTTTGGTGGGCGACGATCGGGTTCGCCTTTATGATTCAGTTTAACATATCTTTCCGGGAATGGCCGAAACTTTTAGCATTTTTCTTAGGGCACGAAGCCGGAGATCTGATATGGTACCTGATCGTTTCAACCCTCTCATTTTTTGGCCTGCGCCATCTGAACAAAAAGGTGTACTATGGTGTTCTTGCCGTCTGCGCCCTTTTTATGATTCTGTTCGGTATTTACCTGGGATTATCGCCATTTTTGCAGAAAAGCCTGTAATTGACTCCCAAGCCGGCAAAGCCGGCCTCCGGCTCCGCTTCTCTCCGAGGCGTAGGCTCGCCTCTACGAGCCGGAGGCCAGCCCGTAGGGCTTACAGG
>JAQYVG010000508.1 GCA_030145595.1 Desulfobacterales bacterium
ATGGTGTGCCCGTAAGGGTGTGCCCATAGGGAACGATGGGATCGAAGGCAGATCGTTTACTTCGCCAGGGGCTACAGTATCAAAACCCTCCTATTGGGACTGATTTTCGCCGCTTAGGTTTATATAGTTTAAATCAGTAATCTTTGTGTATTATTATTACAGTATGATCCCTTTATTCCGCATTTTACGATTTGGCTCATTCCGATAATAGGGAAGATGTGTACACGTAGCTAAAAAGTAGAACATAAAACCTATTCAGCACCGCTGCACAAAAACAAGCTCCTTCGTTCAACCAACGAATGGGATCGCTTTTTAGAATGTGTTCAAGAATCGCCATCGAGCCAGGAGGCTCTTCTGCCAAGCAATGCATATTACACTCATTTTTCGATATCTCTTCTCCTTCGAAAAGAAACGGGATTTCCCATACGGGCAGAATACACTTCACGTCGGCAATTTTTGGAACGGAAATTATCCCTCCCTTAAATACAAGACGAATAATACAGCAGATTTAAGACCGATTCCTCCAATTTGCTGACATCCTGGAGAACGTTAATATCTAGCCAACCCTCCAATCGTGGTATGTAGCAGCAGCATCATTATTTTTCATGCATGTAAAGTGTTGGTGGTGGTGCGGTCCTCGTGTTAGTCTGTTGGACACCAATATGCCATCAATAGCTGTACTCGCACCGGTGTACTTGATGGGTGCTGTCGCTGGCTCAGTTTCAACGCTTGGCGGCGATTCGTTCTCCACCGCAAAAGGAAAGTTACTTTCATTCTGTAAGTGTACACGTGCAGTTGCTTTATAATGCTATACTGTAATGTCGTAGGTTTATATAGTTAAATCAGTAATCTTTCTGTATTATTATTATACTGTTTTGTTGAAGTAAAGCATCAGTTCAAGCTGTTCAAGATTTGATTGGTCTTATTTCTTATAATTGCTTAT
>JAQYVG010000509.1 GCA_030145595.1 Desulfobacterales bacterium
CATCTTTAGGGATGGGCTGAGGCCAAAAAATCCCATATATTGCGCTCCGGCCTTTGAAACCAAAATGCATGATGCCTTGAGCCTACTAAAAATCAAGCCCCAAAATTTGCATGATTCGGAAACGTTATCTTCAAAATTTATTTCGTATTTAACAACTGGCTTTGGGGCCAAATTGTTTTATTAAACCCGCCATTTGGACACCTAATTGTTCTTTATTTCAAAGTTTTTTCCAGGATTCTTCCTTAAGTTTTATTGCGTATTGTCCGAAAAGGAATAAAGGGCTTTAGCAGAAATCTTGTTATCTCTAATTAAAGAAAGACTATTTATGGGAGGTTTTAATGATTTGTACAACGCTTAGAAAGGGCATAGATTGCCCGTTTATGGCAGCAAATGGATGTTCCTATAATGGTGGACTTTGCCATGAGATCATTGAGAAGTGTCATGGCTGCAGTCGTATAAAAGAATACTCTTCTGGCTGGTACTGCACAGTCTACCCTGAGCCACCTTTGAAATGGAAAAACGGAAAATGCAATCTGGCAACAAATGTAGTTGCTGAATCTAAAGAAAATAATTTGAAAATCAATCCACTCAAAGCATCCAAGAGGGGTAATAATTAACATATAATAAATGAAATGAAATTGAAACCTTATACTTAAGAGCAAGCAATGAAAAAGAATCGACGCCGTATAATTAGACGAAATAGTAAGGACCGGAGACATCATTACGCAACAGTGTTGGCTCCGGACAAACGAAAAAAGGATAAATTTTGTTCAGTAGATTTGGATGAAGTGCTTTCGAATCCAAAGTGGAATTTTCTGTTTGAGGAGTCATCCTCATCACCAGTGAACACTTCTTACTGATAACTGTTCACCGGTGACGGCCTTTGTCCCTCAGTGGCGATTCACCTGCTTTCAAAAAGCGAAC
>JAQYVG010000050.1 GCA_030145595.1 Desulfobacterales bacterium
GCTACCTCCTGCCAAAACTTTCTGTTCTTGTCGAAGGACCGTATCTGGACACGACCCTCCAAGATTCCCATGCGGACTCTGTGGAAGCCGGCGGAGCTAAAATAGGCGACATTGGAATTGCAATGACATTACTGCGGCCTTCTGGTAAGATAAAGATCAAAGACGAAATCTTTGATGTGGTCACGGAAGGAGAATTCATAAAAAAGGGGACCCCTGTGAAAATTCTAGAAATTAAGGGGAACCGGATCATAGTATCAAGGAAACCTGGAGATGAATGATAGTTTGTTTCTTCCAATCATTCTGCAACTTGTCGGTGTAGTGGTTATCATTGCAGAAATTATTATTCCGTCAGGCGGCATCCTTTCAATCGCAGCACTCGGTGTTTTTGGATATTCACTTTTTATTGTTTTTAACGAAATATCAATGACTATCGGTTTTTCCTTCGTAGCTGCGGATCTTATCCTTATCCCTGTTCTCGTCATCGTAGGATTGAAACTGCTGGCCAGATCGCCGGCTACACTTCGCAAAACACTATCCCGGAAAGAGGGTGTTTCCTCCCAATCTTCCGAGCTGGAAAGCTATGTTGGTATGCAGGGAAATGCGGTCACGGACCTTCGTCCTGCGGGAATAGCGGTTATCAACAGCAAAAGAGTTGATGTGGTCACCCGTGGAGAATATCTAGACAAAGACTCTGCAATTATTATCACCGCAGTGACCGGGAATCAGATTATTGTACGAAAAAAAGACGAACCATAAAGAGAGGGGCTATCATGTTTACCAACATCGTTCTTATCATTATTGGAATTGCGATTCTTGTCCTGCTTTATTTTGTGGGTTCTGCCATATCACTGTGGGTACAGGCTTTGGTTTCGGGTGCACGTGTGGATTTGATTGCCATCGTGTTTATGCGTTTTCGAAAGGTCCCACCCAATATGATTGTTAACGGCAAGATTATGGCTGTTAAGGCTGGGCTTGACACCTCAACCAATGCTCTGGAGGCTCATTTTTTAGCAGGCGGTGATGTTATGCGCGTTATTCAGGCACTTATTGCGGCGGACAAGGCAAATATCGACCTGGAATTCAACCGAGCCGCGGCCATCGATCTTGCCGGAAGGAATGTGCTGGAGGCCGTTCAGATGAGTGTGAATCCAAAGGTGATTGAAACACCTCTGGTGGCGGCCATGGCCAAGGACGGCATTCAGCTGAAGGCTCTCGCACGGGTAACCGTCAGAGCAAATCTCGATCGACTGGTAGGCGGTGCCGGCGAAGAGACCATCTTGGCCCGGGTGGGTGAAGGGATCGTAACGACTATTGGTTCAGCAAATACCCATAAGATGGTCCTTGAAAATCCGGACATGATCTCAAAACGGGTACTGGAAAAGGGGCTGGATGCCGGATCCGCATACGAAATTCTTTCCATCGACATCGCGGATGTTGATGTGGGCAAGAACATCGGTGCAGAGCTTGAAACAGACCGGGCCGAGGCGGATAAGAAAATAGCTCAGGCCAAGGCGGAAGAACGACGGGCTATGGCCTATGCCGTTGAACAGGAAATGAAAGCCAGGGTCGAAGAGATGCGCGCAAAGGTTGTTGAGGCGGAGGCACAGGTTCCGCTGGCAATGGCCGAGGCCTTTAGAAAAGGGAACTTAGGCGTGATGGATTATTATCGGATGAAGAATATTGAGGCCGACACCCAGATGCGGGACACCATCGGTTCACCTGAAGATAAAAAGGTTTAAGAAATGAAATTCGAACATCTTATATGGATCATCATCTTTCTGGTTTATGTTGTGTCGGCCATTATTAAAAAAGTGCGTGCCGCTTCAAAAACCAGCGAGAAAGGGATCGCCAAAAGACTTCCTGCGTGGAAAGAGAAGTTCAACAAGTTTATGTCTCAGGTTAAACAGCAGATAGAGGCCGGTAAACAAGAAGATTTAAAAACGGAAACCGGCTGGGAAAGATTTTTGCCACGCGAAGACGATGAACCGGAACTTGCCATGGAAGACGTTACGTTCGAGGACCTGGAACCGATACGCAAAAAGACACCTCCTGAAAGAGTGATGCGGGTTCCGGGAAAAACACCCTCTCCGAAAATAAAACCGGCCCCGGTGAAAGTGGTTGCGGAAAGCATAGAACCGGCCGTTTCCGAAAAAGAGATTCGGCCTAAAGGTTTAGCGTATGGGATGCAGGATCTTAGAAAGGCGGTCATATGGTCGGAGATACTGGCTCCGCCGCTGGCGCTGAGAGACGAATAACTTGAAGAGCACACCATAGCGCTTGTGAAAAATATATTCCTATTGAACAAAACGTAACCAACGCTCCGGCTATTGCATTGCAATAAGGGTTTGCTGTCGGCCCGTTTTTACTGATGTACGGGGCAACCGGTAAACGGGCAAATCCGACAGCGGTATAGATCCGGGTGCGAAATCTTCAATCCAAAACCTGTATTATCTGCAATCTAAACGTAATCGGTTAAAATATGTGATATGGTCAAAAAGCAGAAAAGTGGCCGGCGGTGATACGTAATGGAAAGCACACGAATCGGACCTGTTTCAATTCTTGGGATAATTCTAACATACCGCAATCCGAATGGGCAATATTCAAACTGCAACATACGGCTATGAACTTACAGTGTTCTGGCTGATTTGCACTTTTTAAGGTTTTGGCAAGTATGCTTCAAAATCAAATGGCCCTGGCTGCAGATGCATGCCATATAGTACAATATGTTGAAATAACTTCGATAATGTGATGCTATTATCATATCTACTGCGTTTCCCCTCCTCATTATATATTTTAAATCGCGTGAATTAACTTAATGCGGCGTAATGCTGTTCCGGCAGGTATTTTCAATCTTCATTTTTATTTATAAATTATTGGCCATATGGTCCCATGGTTCTTACTTCACATACAATAGCTACCTCCTTTCTATTGAAAATGGAACATGGGAGACTCCAGGCTCCTCAGAGGCCGAATAATCTCAGAAATAAGGTAGCAGCGGCCAGGATACCTGCTACAATTGTGGCTCCTATCAGCGCCTCTCTTTTTTCCCGTGGATCCACAATCCGAATGCGGTCATAATGGGCGGCTATGAATAAAACGGCCATTACGGGGAGCACAGGTAGGCCTGTTCCTATAAGCGTTGCCAGAGCTATGGAAGCAAGAAAAGAAATGATTAAAACAAATAGTGTCCTTTTCGTGGGAAGGTTGAACCGTTGTGAAAGATCAAGATACATTACGGAGAAAAGAAAGTCTGCAGCTCCGATCAGCGGCTGGATGCCTTGCCCGGAAACGGGAAAGTTTACCAGAACATAGTTTGTAGCCACCCTGCTGGCAGCGATCTGCTTGGTTACTCCGGCAAAAACAGACCAGCAGTCGGCAATACCTGCAATAACGGAAAGCGGGATAAGATATGACGTTTTATTTATTCTGCCGCTGACCAGCAAACCGCCAGAAAGAGCAATCCCCAGAAGAGATAAATTAATGGCAGCCAAATAATGTAACAACGGATCGTTTTCTGAATTAACTCTTTCTTCTGTTTCCGGGGTTGAAATGGATTCAACATCCGGTTGTTCAGTCTGGAAAGAAATAATGGAACGATTCAAGGCAACATCCGCTGCAACACAAATTATCAATAGACACGGAAGAATCAGCCCTGCAAATTTTCTTTGAACCAAGAAGGCCAAAACTCCAATGGTTACAAGTGAACACATCACGGCCGATAGTATGAGTGCCACTGAAGGTCCCCAGGAATAATTGGCAAAGGAAACCTGTCTGCCAATATAAAAAAAACCGTAATAAAGTCCGAGCCAAACAAAAACTGCCATTAATGCTTTAATGACTTTGTATGAACCTTCTAAACCACCGTCTTTATAAAAAGATGGCATGTTAGCATGCGATGTATTCACAGTTTCATCCCCTAATCTATGGCAACCTCAATTCCCTTAACCAATCCGATAATTTAAGTCAAGATCACCAAACTATAGTGGCGATAAATGCTTCGATCACCGGATCATTACCATTTAAATATTCTGTTTCTGTATGATGATATCTTCAAAAGGAACGAATTTCAGGTCAGTAAGGGAAAGCACGCGAATCGGACCTGTTTCAACTCTTGGGATCACTCTAACATATCAAAGCCCACATGGTTAATATTCAAACTGCAACATAGCGGCTATCAGTGCTCGCACCAAATTACTGAAGATAGGCGCGTCGGTCTGCTTTGGATTTTTGGGCCAGATCCTTACATTGGCTGTAGAATAGCTGGAGGTCATTGCCGCTGGTTTGCAGAAGTTTTAAAAATGCCGGTACCAGATCATAATAAACGGATACTGTTATCAACTGAGCATTGTTTAATTTATGATCAAACCATGAATCATAGTCTGAATATCCGCCCCACTGCATTTTAAGCAGTTCGTATTCATCTTTTAACTCTTCGAATAGTAGTGTTTTGTTAGTTCTTTTTTGCAGCACTGGTAAATCTTTAGAGTAGAGTGTTTCAAGCCGGCGGCGATATTGCATAATCAGCTCGACAAACTGCCGGCTGCGCTGATAGTTTGCCTTGTAATCGTTATAGGCCGCCGGATTTTCCTCGGCGGCCAGCCAGCGACGCAGACCCTCCTGTTCAACTGCTGTAGCAAAACTTTCATTAAAGGTGGAGTCGTCTTTTACATATACTACCTGGTGCGCCAGTTCGTGGAAAATGAGCGCTGCCAGACTGGCATCGGACTGATAAATAAACGTACTGTAAACCGGATCGTTGAACCAGCCCAGGGTGGAATAGGCCGCAACACCGCCCACATAAACGTCCAAGCCCTCTTGTTGCAATTTGCCGGCATAAAGACGCGCATTCTTTTCTGAAAAATAACCACGGTATGCTGTACAGCCTGCAACCGGGTAGCACCAGGTTTTAGGCTCAAAAGAGAATTCCGGCGTGGCATAAACGTTCCAGAGAACGTAGGGCTGCTCAAGCTCAACAAAACTGAGATAATGGTCGTCTGCCGGCAGGTGGAGCTTGCTTTTGGCAAATTCCCGCAGCTCTAAAATCAAGCTGAGTTTCTGTTTTAGTTTTGGGGGTGTCTGCGGATCGTCCAGATAGCTGTTGATAGGCTTGCGTTTGTTTAAAATGCCGACCTGGCCGGATATTGCCTGGGCATAATGCCGCAGCGACTCGCAGCCTGTTAATTCTGCCAGCAACACTATGCATAAAACAGTTTGTATTTTAATAGATTTTAGCAACATAAAATATTCAACAAAAAATAATCACGAAAACACGAAATTTTATTATTTATTTCTTTCTGGTGTTTTCTTGCTTTCGTGCTTTTGTGATAAATGAAATCTAGTCGGTCCCGAATTTTGTAAGTTATGGCAATAGATGATTCGTTATGGCAATGCGCATCTCTTGCCACATATCTTTGCCGACCGACGGCTCATCAATAATAAGATGCCGCATCTTTTCCTCAACGCCGGTTTTTCCCTTTTGGACGTGGTGAAATTTCCATTGATCCAGCTGTTCGTTTTTAACCAGGCGTTTTAAGCCCCCATAAGAAATCAACTCATCCTGGGGGTCAATAAAAATAAGCGTGGGGACGTTTATTGCGGGGTTTACATTTTTATTAAAGTGTTTCACGGCCTCAAACACGGAGTTATAGGCTGCCATGGGGGTTCCGTTGTTTGCACGATAATCAGCCATAGTAAAACTGGGAATCACAAGCCTCGGAAACAGTGACAGCAGTTTGGCGGTATAATTGATGGCATGCATGCTTAGTGCCGGGGCCAAAAGTACCATCCTGTCAAAATAAACATCAGGATAAGACGCAAACAGGTCAACACCCATTAACCCGCCTAATGAGAATCCGATAAAAAATAAAGGGAGTTTTTTTTGCGCGCTCCTTTCTCGAATGATATGATATGCCCGATAGGTTTCATCGATCCATACCTGATAAGATACGGTTTTAAAAGCTTCGAGCCTCGCTTTGGCACTTTCAATATGAGTCTTGCTGGTGTAGTTTCGTCCGTGCCCGCGCAACGATAGATTTAAAACATCAATGCCGGAATCCGTGAGCAGAGTAATAATAGATTCCATTTTATCAGGCCGCAAATTAAGCCCATGCACTACCAGGGCCACAGCTCTTATTTTTCCCGGATTTGCAGCTTGATACCAGCGCATGGATTGATCGACATCCGATATAATCTGAGTGGCGTCGCGGGGATGCTTTGTTGGTATATGCGACCGGTTTTGCCGATCTGCGCGGCAACTGAATACCAAAATACAGAAAACCACAATGAAACCGGATATTATTAATAGATGCAGTTTTACATTCATGAATATCGCAAAAGGTATATTAGTCCCTTAATCGTAAAACTTGTGCATTGTGTGGCCTTTATTCTTTGCCACCAAGACACCAAGGCTCGAAGCAATAATAATAAATATATCCTTTGTGTCTTTGTGCCTTTGTGGCAATTATTTTTTTGGCTCCGGCCTGTCTCGCTTGCGGGGCTTGTCCGTGCTTGCACAGTTACGATTCTTTCCCTATAGTTTTTCAAGGACAGCCAGTACCTCGTCAAGTTGCTCTGGCGAGATATACACATGGGGTGCAAACCGCACGCGTCCAAGGCGTTCGGCGGCAACAATTTTGTTTTGCTTGAGCTGCTGCATAATGATATCTGACCCGACTCCCGGCTTTTCACAGACGACGATCCCCGTGGGGTAATCCGGGAACTGATCTGAAAGCACTTTAAATCCTATTTTGGCAAGACCTGCACTCAAATAAGCACTCAGTTCCAATATTCTGTCGCGCACAGCCGCAAACCCGATCTCTTGCAAAAACCCAAGAGCGGCTTCGAAATACACCCAGTCGTTGAAATTGGCGGTTGAGATGGTAAAGCGGTCCGTCGTAGGTTTGAGCTCCGACTTGTAAGGCAGATATTCCTGGTGCTTTACGACCGATTCAGTGCCGATAAAAATTGGCTTAAGGCTGTTCAGCTTTTCTTTAGAAATATAGAGCACCCCCAGCCCCAGCGGTCCCAGCAGCCACTTCCAGGCTGGAAAAGCCATATAGTCGATATTGGCTTTTTGAGTGTCCAACGGCTGCAGGCCGACTCCCTGGGCTCCGTCCACTACAAAATCAATCCCTTTTTCTTTGCACAGCGCCCCTATCTGTTCCAATGGAAGAGGCATGCCGGTACACCAGTGCACCGCCGACAGCGAGATTGCCCGGGTTTTGTCAGTAATTAATGGTTTAAGTGCTTTAAGAAAAGCTTCGGGGGAAGTTTCCATCGGAGTTGTGACAAGTTTGACCCCTTTTTTCTCAAGGTGCCTCCAGGGATACACATTACTGGGGTACTCGTTTTCAAGCAGGATCACTTCATCTTCAGCGACAAAATCCATCCCGTGGGAGATAAAATTCATCCCTTCAGCCGTGTTGTGTATCAGGCCCAGCTCGTCGGGTGAACAATTTAAAAGCTCAGAAAGAATTTTTTTTATTTTTTTCTGAACCTTCGAGCGCCTGGCAACCTCGGTTAAAATTCCTTTGCGCGCGTAACCTTGCATAAATCGGGAAAGCGCCTTGACGATGTGGCTGCCCGCCGGAGTGGTGCCGCAATTGTTCAGCCAGACCATCTCCCGGTTGACCGCATAGGCCTCATAAATTTTATTCCAATCCATACTTTCCCCTTATTTATCCTCGCTTTAATCAGTGATCAGTGGTTAGTTATCAGTTGTCCAGCATCCAAAGCCAGTCGTAGCGCAGCGAAGATCCCGCTGAAAGCGGGGCATCCAGTATCCAGCAACCCGTAACCCGCAACTCGTAACTCGCAACTCGTAATACAATTTAATATTGCATTTGTTTGACAAAAAAGTCCAGATTTTCTATATCTTAACATAGATTTTGATAACTTCTCAATAACCTCGGGTTTAGAAAATCGCCTCTGGAGATAAAACTATGAAACCAAGAAGAACGACTCTGTCGGTTCCCGGGCATATCGAAAAGATGCACACCAAGGCCTCTCAAAGCAAGGCCGACGTGGTGATGCTTGATCTGGAAGACAGCGTGCCGGTGGAAGCCAAAGAACCGGCGCGCGAAACTGTGATTCGTTCGATGCTTTCACTTGACTGGCAGGGGAAAACCGTAATCTTCCGCATTAACGGCCTGGACACCCCTTTTGGCTACAGAGATCTTTTGGAAGTTGTTGAGGCGGCCGGCCCTCAGATAGATGCCGTCGTCGTTCCTAAAGTAGACCATCCCGGCGATATCCACTTTGTATGCCGTATGCTGGACGGCATTGAAATGCAAAAGGGGTTTTCCGGGCGTATCGGCATTGAGGCTATCATCGAGAGCGCCGAAGGCCTGGAGCGAGTGTCGGCAACAGCCAGGGCCAGCGACCGGCTTAAAACCCTGGTATTCGGTATCGTCGATTATTCGGTCTCTATCGGTGCCCGGCTGGTGTCCATTTCCGGACACGGGGAAAAAGAAGAAAAAGTGTACCCCGGTCACCGCTGGAATTTTGAAATGAGCAGAATCGTTATGGCGGCCAAAGCACACGGTTTGCTGGTCATTGATGCGCCCTACGGTAATTTCAAGGATCCGGAAGGTCTGCGGCGTTCCGCCGCCATGGCCTGTGCCCTTGGATATGACGGGAAATGGGCCATTCATCCGGATCAGATCGATATCATTAATCAGGTCTTTTCTCCGTCCAAAGAAGATATCGCCAGAGCCGAGAAAGTGCTGGCTGCCCATCGAGAGGCTGAAAATAAAGGGCTGGGTGCTGTCGCCGTGGAAGGGCGCATGGTGGACCGCGCCACCGTCCGGCTGGCAAAGCAGCTTTATGAGCAGGCTAAATATCTCAAAATGATACCCTAATTGAGTTAAAACTCAATGTGTCAGTTGTTTGTTGTCCGTTGTTCGTTGTAAATCTAACTTGGTTGATCCGGCCTTATGATAACGCTTTGGATGAAAATTTATAAAATAAGGCTTTAATTCCTATAAATTAGCTACGGACAACTGACAACGAACATTTTGCTCGTTTAGGTTGATATAACCCGAATATTTCATGAACAAACATCTTCATATTACGGTGCTTTTTAAGCAATTTGCCGACGCACAGCAAACATGGTTACGCAAGTGGAACTGTGAGATGCAGCCTCGGGTTGACGGACTCCTTGAACAGCTGCTTTCACGCTGCCAACCAAAATCGGAAATTGCTAATTTGCAACAGGCGTTGCTTGACCCTTACTGCCCCCTGGGCATGCTGGAAAAAACGATTTTTGCGGATGTGATCGGGATGCGTTTTTTTATCAACAAACGCCGGCCTGCTCTGGAGGCGGTACTTGCCGGAGAACTGGTAACCTGGGCGACGGCATTCTTAAGGATCAGACATGATATCAAAATCTTTTTTGATCCTGCAAAGGTTACCTGCATTCCGGTGGATGGCACAAGGCACCGCCTTCCATACGATCAATGGTGCCTCCTTTGCGGTACGTGTTGCCAGATTGGAGGTATTCCGCCGGAGCCGCCGCCGAGCGTCCGCTATCCGGACCATTGGTATCCCTTCCTGACCGGAGAGGCTGTCGACAATCAGCAACTGTGCCCTTTTTTATTCCAATATTTTGGTGAGCCGCGCTTTTTCTGCGCCGTCCACCATATTAAACCGTTAGCCTGTCGCCAATTCGACGAAAAGGATTGTCGGCGGCGCCTGGCAGACGGTGGCTTACACACATAATTCGAATTTTTTAAATGAGGAGTATCAGGCATGTCAACAGATTTTAACGATATCGACAATGGCTCTGAGGAAGAAGATTTTGCAACACTTTTTGAATCCTACCAGGATGTTGCTAATAAAAACCTCCGGGTGGGCAATAAAGTAAAGGGTAAAATAATTTCAATCGGCCAAGACGCTTTATTTATAGATATCGGCGGAAAAATTGACGGGTTTGTTGATAAAGCGGAACTGCTGGATGAGCAGGGGGAAATACCCTACGATGAAGGAGACGGTATCGAACTTTATGTCGTCTCCATGGATGAAAGTGAAATCAGACTTTCCAGGGCACTTTCCGGAATCGGCGGGCTGGATATTTTACAAGATGCTTATGCCAACGAAGTCCCGCTCCAAGGTAAAGTCACCCAGACCTGCAAGGGAGGTTTTAATGTCGACATTTTGCATCGCAGAGCGTTTTGCCCCATCAGTCAGATAGACCTAAAGTTTGTAGATACTCCTGATGACTACGTGGAGCAGACTTTTAATTTTTTAATCACGCAGCTTGAAGAAAGCGGCAAAAATATTGTTGTTTCCAGGAAAAGGTTGCTGCAGCGGGAGCAAGCCAAATCCGCAGAACAATTTTACAAAACACTGAACATTGGCTCGATTCTCGATGGCCGCATAACGCGGATTGTACCATATGGGGCTTTTGTTGAATTGGCTGCCGGTGTGGAGGGCATGGTTCATATTTCAGAACTGAACTGGTCACGCATAGAGAACCCTGAAGAAGTTATCTCCAGCGGTGAAACCATTACAGTAAAAATAATTGATATTAAAGATGGCGATGGGCCCTCTTTGAAAAAAATTGCCCTATCCGTCAAACAGCTGGGAAGCGATCCATGGAACACGGCCGGGGATCGGTTTAAATTCGGAGATAAGATCACCGGCAAAGTTACGCAATGCGTAAAATTCGGTGCCTTTGTTGAAATCGCTCCCGGAGTGGAAGGGCTGGTTCACATAAGTGAAATGAGCTACGTCAAACGGGTGTTGAATCCGGCAGATGAAGTCAGCCACGGCCAGACAGTTTCCGTAATGATCAAAGAGGTCGATCCTGACAAACGGCGCATAAGTTTGAGCCTGCGGGATGCTGAAGGAGATCCCTGGCTTAACGTACCGGAAAAGTACCAGGCCGGTCAGGCCGTAGAGGGCGTTATTGAAAAAAAAGAGAGCTTCGGTTATTTTATCACGCTGGAACCGGGTATCACGGGATTGCTGCCGAAATCCAACATTAACAAAGCCGCCACTCCCCGGATGATCGAAAAATTAAAAGAAGGTGACACCGTCAGGGTTATTATTGAAAAAATTCACGCCAATGACAGGAAAATTACCTTGTGCCCGGCGGATCTGGCCGAAGAAGGCGATTGGAAAACTTTTACAAAAGATAGTCAAAAATCAATGAGCCCTCTGGCAGAAAAGCTGCAAAAGGCACTTAATGCCAAAGACAATTAGTGAGGACAGGCTCTATGAATTTTAAGCAGAAAACTGAAAATTGCAGACCGCTGCCGACTCTGGAAAACAATAAATGCTTCGGTTGCAGCCCTCTGAATCCATCCGGACTTCAGATGAAATTTTTTGCCGATGAAAAATCTCTGTTTTCAGAGGTTGCCATTCCGGAACACCTGTGCGGCTGGGATCGACTGGTCCACGGTGGTGTTATTGCCACCATTCTGGATGAGATTATGAGTTGGTCGGCGATTACCATCTTAAAACGGTTCATATTGACCAAATCGATGACAATCGATTTTATCAAACCAATCTATGTCGGCCATGCGGTGACGGTGGAAGGCATGGTACTGGAACGCAAAAGCGAACGGGAAGCCTCGATGGCGGGATTTTTGTATAACGCGGAAGGAATGCTATGTGCACGATCGCAGGGGACTTTTGCCCTTTTTACACCTGATGCCGCCATCAGGATGGAAATTATGAGCAAAGATGATGTAAAGGAATTTGAATGCCTATTTAAATTTGAATTCCCCGCTGCGACTCGACTCTCTTCGACCCAGAGCCCCTCGGCCTGAGCTCGGGTCGAAGGCTCAGACCGAGGGGAGCTCGCCTAAGTCTTGCAGCGTGGGATGAATTCAATCTATTTCTGATTCAATACCTCGCGTATTTTTCTTAATGTGTCTGAATCGGTCTCCTGAATTAATTTTGCGATCTTACTACGATCACCGTCAAACTCTGTGTCTACCTCTTCTACAGCTGCCGGATCAACCTCCAGGATCTGGCAAATGGTTTTGACTAGATTGACCGGGGAAATTGGTTTTTCCATTGTGATTCTGGGACGCAGCCCCGATGTCAGAGCAGTGAATTCTTTGATTTGATCACCGCCCATTTCGTCATGAGCATGCGCTGTGATGACGATCACAGGCAGATTGGCCCATTTTTCTTTCTCTCTCAACTTGCGAATCACCTTAATTCCGGACAAGCCCGGCATAACCATATCGAGCGTCATTAAATCGGGATTGAACACTTCTACCTTTTCCAGAGCATCTAAGCCGTCAACGGCCATATCAACATTAAAACCGGCATCTTCTAAACAAGCAGCTAAAAAGTTGCGCACATCCGGTTCATCATCGACGACTAGAATCTTTTTTTCAGAAGCATGAGCCATTTTCCATCTCCCTTTTTGCAGAAATTATATAATCTTTTCTTTATTATTATCACACAAAATGTCAGCAACGACCTTCAATAGTTCTTCCGGGTCGATCGGTTTGCTAAAAAAAACTTCAGGGGTTGAAATTCCGTTGAGTTCATTCAGTAAGTTTTTGTAAGATTCGTCAGTAGCGGTAATAATGATAATTGGGATCTCCTTTAGCGCCGGATGCTTTTTAAATTGATAATATGTTTTTATGCCGGATTGTCCCGGCATGGTGATATCGAGAGCAATAAGATCTGGTTTTACTGATTTGGCCGACTCAAAGCCTTCAAGACCATCCCTGGCCACAACCGTATCATAGCCGCTGTCCTGAAAAACAGCTTCAAAATAGGCCAAAACATCATGCTCGTCATCAATAATCAGAATCTTCTTTTTTGCACTCATAACTGAATAAAATCGTGTTACGCTTTTATTTTAGGCAAACGCCTTCGTGGAAATTTGATGCGGAATGTTGTTCCTTCACCCGGTTTGGATTCCAGGTCGATTTTCCCACCATGCTCCTGAACAATTTTCTTGGTCATCAACAACCCCAGGCCGGAACCACCCAATCCTTTGGTGGTAAAAAAAGTGGTAAAGGCTTTCTTCTTGACCTCATAATCCATTCCGCCGCCATTGTCGCTCACTTCATAGGTAATTACGCCGTTTTTTTCGAATGTCCTTACGGTTACATAGCAACTATCTCCATTGCTCACCTGGCAGGCATCAATGGCGTTGCCCACCAGGTTTGTCAAACATTCGTGCATGCTTTCATAATCGATCGGCGCCGGGGGAACATCACCGATCTTTTCATTGGTCAACGCTATGCCCAGCTCATCAGCCTTGACTGCATACAAATCAACAACTTCTTTGGCGATTTCAGCGGGGTCACAAATTTTAGCCTGAATTTCACGACCTTTGGAAAAACTTAGAAATGTTTTTACAAATAGCGAAATTCTTTCGATATTGCGCGTCAACATTTCAAGACCTTTCTGGATGCGCTCAACATTCCCTTTGCTTAAGCCGGAATTCAGCATGTACATACCACCTTCCAAGGCGGTGATTAGATTCTTGACACCATGGGACAACCCGGCAACCGTATGCCCTACAGCCGCCAGGCGTTCGGCTTCAAGTTTTTCCTTCACAAGCTGTTTGATTTCACGCAAATCCTGGACAGAAAAAGCCATACCCAGGAGACTGTCATCGGATCTTTTGAGTTTATTACCAACCAGGCGTACCGGAAATGATTCGCCGTCAATTGTTTTGACCTCTGTTTCCGGCAGATAAACGTGCCCGGGCCCCTCGGATACCTGGGATAAAAACCCTTTGGGAAGTATGCCGGCAAGTTCCTCCCTTGAAAGCACCTGGTTGTCCTTAATATTAAAAAATTTACGGGCGGCGGGGTTGAAAATAGTAACTTTTCCCTTTTCGTTTACCGCAAATATGCCGTCCATAGAAGTAGAAATAACCGTCTCCAAGAATCTGTGCGCAAACTTTAGTCCATCTTCCAACTTCAGGGTCTGGGTAACATCAACGGCCATTTCCATGACGAGATCAAAACTGCCGTCGGCTCGTTTCAGCGGTACGGTGATCACATGCAAATGCAGAGTTTTGTCTTTGGGAGATTTCCAAACGTGATACCCGGTGTGTATGCGACCGTCTGCAAATGTTTGCCGGGCGGTACATTCGGTACATTTATGTTTCAATCCTTTGAGAGATTCAAAACAATATTTACCCTCCGGGTCCCCGAGCCATTCCCTGAGCCGCTTATTCGCCTTTACGATGCGAAAGTTCCTGTCAATTAATAAAATGTTGCAGGGTACCTGGTCAAAGAGCACCTGATGCTCATCTCGAATCTGGGTTGCTTCGGTAATGTTGGTGAAAATATGTATGACATAGGGGAAATTGCCGTCATCGTCGACAATAGGGGCAGTATGCTGAAAGTAGTGAATGTGCCGTCCGTCTTTGTCATACCCCGCCTCTTCGTTTGCACGGGGAAGACCGTCTTTCAAGGTCATGGCACTTTCACAGTAAGAACACATGCCTTCTCTGTTTTTGTAAACGTGATAACATTTACGATTTTCCCAAGAGCCGAACAGTTGCTCAAACGCTTTGTTGGCATAAACCAGATTATAATCCGGATCGATGACGGCGATTCCCAAGGGGATGGTATCAAACAGCCGTTTGTTAATATATTTTTCAAGGTCGGATTTGGAAGATGCCTTGTTTGTTTTTTTGGCCATGAATTTGTCAATACCCTATATTATGCATTCAAAAAAACGCTGATATAAAAGCCTATTCTTCTTATAACAAAATAGTTTGAAAATAAACCCCTAAGTTTTTAGTCTGCTTCATCATTGAAGCTCCCTGCAGCAGGGCTCCCCTGTTAATAAAACCATCCCTGATAAAGATTGTGCTTGACAAAGCTTTATCAATAAATTTATACCATACTTATTTAATATAGATTAGCCTTATCTATAATAAGCTGCCAATCAATAGGATACATGAAACTTACAACTAAAACCCGCTATGGAACCCGCCTCGTGATCGACTTGGCCCAGCATCAGGCTCAGGGAGCTATCCAAATGAGCGAAATTTCCCTGCGGCAGAATATTTCCGTTAAATACCTGGAACAACTCATTCGTCCTCTTAAGCAAGCCGATCTCGTAACCAGCACCCGCGGACCTAAAGGCGGACATATGTTGGCCAAAAAACCGGAGGAAATTACCCTGGGCGAAATTACCCGACTGTTTGAAAGTCAAACCGGACTTGTAGATTGTATCAGCAATTCTGAAAAGTGTTCAATGGTCGATGATTGTTTAGTTCGAGACGCCTGGGAAAGAGCTAACAAAGCACTCTATGATGAGTTGGATTCCATAACAATCGCGGATTTGCTGAAAAAAAAGAAAATTGATTAGTCTTTGTATCCGCGCAATCAAGAGAATGCATT
>JAQYVG010000510.1:0-311 GCA_030145595.1 Desulfobacterales bacterium
CAATCAAACAGTTTTCCATGTTCCTCAAGACCGCGCTGAGGTACCACCCGAATGATCTAGGACTCCTTTTTCAAATGGACGACGAAGGCCAAACTGCTTGTGAACGGGCATTCAAAAAGTATGGAAAGAAGCAAACCATGTCAGCCATTGGAGAATCGATCCCCTTTGATGATCCGAATCTCCCGATTCTGCACCATGTCGCTAAGCATGCCCCTCACATGCTGAATGACTTTGCATGTAGGTATCCATCAGCAACATATTTCAGGGATAGCGAGGGAAGAACATTGCACCAAGCTGCACTTGCACGTGGG
>JAQYVG010000510.1:321-633 GCA_030145595.1 Desulfobacterales bacterium
CAATCAAACAGTTTTCCATGTTCCTCAAGACCGCGCTGAGGTACCACCCGAATGATCTAGGACTCCTTTTTCAAATGGACGACGAAGGCCAAACTGCTTGTGAACGGGCATTCAAAAAGTATGGAAATAATAAAACCATGTCAGCCATTGGAGAATCGATCCCCTTTGATGATCCGAATCTCCCGATTCTGCACCATGTCGCTAAGCATGCTCCTCAATATATGAAAGACTTTGGAAGCAGATATCCATCAGCAACATATTTCAGAGATTCTCAAGGTAGGGCATTGCATCAAGCTGCACTTGCAAGTGGAA
>JAQYVG010000510.1:643-915 GCA_030145595.1 Desulfobacterales bacterium
CCATCCGAATGATCTAGGTCTCCTATTTCAAATGGACGACGACGAAGGCCAAACTGCTTGCGAACGGGCGTTCGAAAAGTATGGAAAGGAGAAAACCATGGCAACTATTGGAGAATTGATCCCCTTTGATGATCCGAATCTCCCGATTCTGCACCATGTCGCTAAGCATGCTCCTCAATATATGAAAGACTTTGGAAGCAGATATCCATCAGCAACATATTTCAGAGATTCTCAAGGTAGGGCATTGCACCAAGCTGCACTTGCAAGTGGAA
>JAQYVG010000511.1 GCA_030145595.1 Desulfobacterales bacterium
GGAAGATCATTGGTGGTACGTGTAGGGTGGGAGATGCAGAAGTCAACATCTGAAGGGTCGTGCTCCCAGTATTCCAGCCGCGTGACTGCTGACGCATCATTGGTTTGATGAAGCGAACCAACTGTGACAATTCCTAGGAATGTTGGAGCTGCTCTTTTACCCAAATCGGTTGGATTTTACGCTGTCGATGGATGATTATCACGCATACATGACATGCATTCTCGTATGTTGTATGCCGTATCACTAGCGACGCTACTAGTAGCGATACCGATGCTACACAGGGTAGACGGTAGTGTGCTGACTGGTACATAATGTCTACTGAACAGTCTACGAGGACATTATGATCTCGGGGAAAAGGCGGGAAATTCAAAATGGCTACAGTAGGAATAATGCGAACTCAAAAATCAATCAAAATCTTTGGTACCAATCAACAATCAACAATCAACAATCAACAATACAACAATCAATAACAGAACACCATAAAACTCAAAGGATACGGACCAATACCGGTACTGTACCAAAACTTTAAGTACCCAGCATTCTGGAATTCTTCATTGTACCAGGATCACAAGATTACTCAGTTCCACCACACAATGTTCCGTAAATCCTCACATTATGTACTTCTATTGTTGGGCCTCAACGTTCACATAGCTCAGATCAGTTCGTTTTCTCCTTCTCTCTCAACTACGACGACGAGTACGAGTACGTTTACTCATACCAACATGCGTAATGCAAGGAAATGTCGTGATAATCAAGGTCTCTTCATGTCAGCAGAACCAAGCAAAGATCTCAATGGAAAATTTGTCGCACAAAGATACATTTACAGGTTCTCGCCCACAAAATCACCCATCCAAACACCCTACACAATCGAAGAACGCCAGTACTACTCCGTGGCTGAGGACAGAT
>JAQYVG010000512.1 GCA_030145595.1 Desulfobacterales bacterium
TGTGCCGGTCGAAGATCCCGTCCTTTGCGGGGAATATTTGCTCTCTCCGAGGCGTAGGCTCTACGAGCCGGAGGCCATCCACAACGGCTTAATTCGGAAAGCAGCTTTCGGTCATAAAGAAAATACCGCCGTAAAATTTTTGGGATGCTCAATACCGCATGCCTGTGGCCTCCGGCTCCGCTTCCAGCCCGTAGGGCTTACAGGCCGGAGGGTAGAGCCTACGCCTCGGAGAGGGAACCGCCTTTACCACCTCCTGACACAACCATTCACCGAATTCCACCACCCGCTTTTGGTGACAAGCCCGCCCTGGTGCGACTAACTCCACTTCAAGGTCAAAATTTAAGTTTATTGCTCAGGAAGCGATCCATTGAAGTTGATCGGGTGGCCAGGTCTGGGCCAGGGACGGGCAAAAATGTCGGCGCTTACATGAAAACGCGAGCAGATACTCGTGATTGCAGTCGCTACATTTTACACGGGCAAAGCCATTTTTCAAAACTCCACAGTCCAGGTAACGGTAAAAGCGGGTCTAATCTGGTTTATATCTTCTACATCTTGAATTTTTATCCCCTGCGGCAAGACAATTGATGTAAGGCAATCTTCAATTTGAGTTCCAGAAGCCAACCGCAAGATATGGGATTTTCCGATCTCAGTTCAGGCATGCTGATGAAGGTGTGCCCTTCTGAGATACGAGTTTGTATCAACTAAAAAAGATATTTGGATCTTATAATAGCAGTTATCCCCAAACTATCGTTTGGTGATATGGTATAGAGGTATCTCAAAAGATTCGGGCCATTGATAAATGGTTTCCAAATCAGATGCCGAAAGGTTTCGTACTGATGATTTAAATCCCAAACAATACCCTTCATATGATGGTCTAATATTCACGATTGAAGCAGTAATCAACTT
>JAQYVG010000513.1 GCA_030145595.1 Desulfobacterales bacterium
ATTGGGGAAATAATTAAATTCCAATACTTTCGGTTTAACAATTCTCACTGAATTCGGGGTGCTAAATTCAATACACCCTTTCTCTGATGATCTTTTTGCCCCGGTTAAATCATGGCCTCCACCAGCGGGAAATAGAGTATGATTTAAATTACCTGCAGAACCTAATTTGGTAAGAATTGAAATTATACTATCGATATCCTTCCAAAGACAATTGTTTGGGATAGCTGCCGGAAATAATTTTCTGATAATCTTCTCCCAAACAATTAAATTTTCCGTTTCGAAATCACCTCTATCTAATTTCATAATTTCTCCTCCCTTTAGATAATATTTTAAATATTTTCTATCTCATTAATAAAAAAAATTGCCACCACCTTATAAAAGGTTGAGACAATTTTTAACATCTTCAGTTAGAATAAACAATGAATGAACTGTTTTGGTTTTACCAATAACGTAATAGCAAATACTGCGGTTTTCTCTTAAATCGTGCAATGGGGTAGCCCTCTTAATTTATAAAAAGTGGCGGAGAGAGAGGGATTCGAACCCTCGGAGCAGGCCTTAACCCGCTCAATTGCTTAGCAGGCAACCACCTTCGGCCACTCGGTCATCTCTCCGTTAAAAGTATAACATAATAATTTTTTTCAGGCAAGAAAAACCGATAAAGATTCAGTATCGAGTATCGCGTGAAGAAAAAATAAAAATAATGGTTAAAACTATTACTTTCTTTCTTTGATTAACATAAACTAAGATTTTCATTAACGGTTTAAAAACATTCTATTAAATTAAAAATATATGAAAATTTTTTTATTAGTAAATTTATGTTTTAGTGAGAGAGTTAGATACAAAAAGAATAATTATTGTTCTTTTTTTTCTCTTATTTTTTCCTGAATCTTTTCTTTCTCTT
>JAQYVG010000514.1 GCA_030145595.1 Desulfobacterales bacterium
TCACGGTTCAAGGGTTCACGGTTCAGAGGTTAAACGCAGAACCCAGAACGTTGAACCTGTGAACGCTCGCTAGAGGTCTACGGCTATTTATATAAGTTGCATAACGAGGTCTGTAATATGAAGAAACAGGCAAGCTCGCGAACTTGTTTTGTATGTGGGCGTCAAAATGATATTTCGTTAAAGATGAACTGGTACGAAGATCACGAGTCTCAGCAAGTGCGTGCTACGGTCACGGTTCCCGAGCATTTTAACGGCTATCCCGGGGTTGTCCATGGCGGCATCGTTACAGCCATCCTGGATGAGACCTCCGGACGGGCGGTCATGCTCAAGTCCGGCCAAGATGCACTGATGGTTGCGTTGAAACTGGAGGTTTTGTTTCGCCGCCCGACTCCGACCGGCACACCGCTGACGGCTACCGGCCGGGTGATCAAGCAGAGTGCAAACCGGGCGCAGGTTGCCGGTGAGATCCGCCTTCCTGACGGGTCGCTCACCGCCGAATGCAAGGCGGTGGTGGTTCGTCCGCCGCCGGAAATTATGGATAGCTGGGAAGCCGAGAAGCCCTTTTGGAAAGTGTATGATGACTAGACCACAGATATAGGAGAATCTGGTTAAACTTAATAAATTAAGGGGTAGAGGATTTTCGCTGTAAGACCGCGCAATGGATAATCATATTTTAAACCGTGTGAACTCGTATATAAAGGCTCGTAAAAAAGAACAGAGTTTGTTGTTATAAAATTAATTGGTTGGATGAACGACTGGTGATCTCTTGCGATGATAGATTTTGGCAATACGTCTGTTCTTTATAACGATCCTTAATACACTCAAACAGCACACGCTTTAAAATCTGATTATCCATTGCGCTGCTTCACAAAACATTGTGGAAAATAC
>JAQYVG010000515.1 GCA_030145595.1 Desulfobacterales bacterium
AGTCACAAATTTTTTCTGCAAGCTCAGGGTTGGAATTACCCGTAAAAATCGCCATGCCTTCCATGGAGGTCCCCGTAATTTGATTTAGAAAAAATAGTTAATTATTGATGGTGCATCCTGCTCCCGGATAAAAATTGAATATTGACGATTGATTATTTAATATTTATGGAAGTCGCTTCGCTCCGTCAATTTATAATTCGTCAATCTTCAATCATCAATCATCAATCTAAAATGGCTGGGGCGGGAGGATTCGAACCTCCGAATGCAGGAACCAAAGTCCTGTGTCTTACCACTTGACGACGCCCCACCATGGATCCTTTAGAAAACATCCCTTTTGAAGCAACGTTAGAAATCAGTGGCAGCAGGAAACGCTTCATCAATGATATCAGCAAGATAAGCGTTCAACCGGAGGTCCCGCCCAATCGCCTGCCCTGCTTCGCCGGCTTTGTGGGGATCAGAAAAAAGACCAAATACAGTGGGTCCGCTGCCTGACATCAATGCCCCCAATGCCCCGTGCTTAAGAAGCTTCTCCTTAACTAATTTTATCTCCGGGTATTTGGATACCGTCACTGCTTCAAGGTCGTTGCATAAATGCCGTGAAACATCAAAACCGCTTTGCATTAAAAAGGGTTTTGTAATTATTTTTTTACATTTTGTCAATCCTAAATTCAGATTTCGGTAAACTTCTGCGGTGGGTACTTCAATCCCCGGATTGAAAAGTAAAATGTGATAGGGTAATGAGCCCGGATATGCTTCAAGCTTCTCACCAACCCCCGAGGCCAAGGCTGGTTTTTGGAAGATAAAAAAGGGAACGTCGGCGCCAAGTTGAAGCCCCAGGGACATCAACTCGTCACGCGAGAAGGGAAACCCATAATGT
>JAQYVG010000516.1 GCA_030145595.1 Desulfobacterales bacterium
GACTGAATTGCAGCAGCAGCAGTGTCAGCATTGACAATTGTTTTTGTTTGACTCTTTTGTACTTCTGAAGTGCAAGTGCTTGCAGAATTCGTATTTGTGTCTTTCGTTGCGGAATCCATTTCAACGTCAACGCTTTTAGTATTGATAATCCCCTGTGTATGTGCCGGTACCGGTACCTTATGAATAGCTGCTGGAACCGCATCTGAAGTTGAAGCAGAATTGGGTCCTAATGCTAATGCTGCTCCCGTTAACGTTAACGTTAACGTTCCCTTTCCCTTTTTCATATCTTTATCTTGCTCAAGAACGACAGGTGCACTTCCTGCATGTACCGATGCCGATGCCGATACCGCTTTGTCTGTTTTGCTGGCGGGTGTGGCCCTTACTTCTTTGCTTGTATCTTCAACCATGGTTGGTTAGGTTCTATCTATATCATACAGTATACAGTGTCTATTTATATTGTTGATTGTTGATTGTTGATTGTTGATTGTTTATGTTGTGTTGCTTTTTATGTGCGCATCGCATAGCTGGAAAATGAAGCAGGTATCCGTGTAGGCCTGTTATTTTATAAAATATGAGGAGGAGAGGTTCGATTGACGGAAACAAAGAAGAGGGAAGTGTTTGATGACGATGAGTGTGCCATGCTATTTATATAGCTACTTATATGGCCTTCCTATGACTACTCAACGGAAGGAGAAACATAGATATTTTACAGTACAACGGAGCCTCTGGCTCTTAACGTTTATAACTTGTATTCATGCCACTTTGTGAACGTTGATGTATAAGACTGAATTGCTTACGCATTCGTCACGCTCAAACAAGTGAGTCTGTACGTACGTGAAACGGTTCCCTCCTCAGCCAATCCCCATCCATTC
>JAQYVG010000517.1 GCA_030145595.1 Desulfobacterales bacterium
GGGCATCGCGGTGGATGTCGAAATCGGCCTGGGTTTCTGTGAATACGACGTCGCGTGCTGCGGAGAGGCCGTGCTTTAGGGCGTTTTGGGCGACGGCGGCTTTGCCTTCCGGGGTTTTGGGGCCTGTTGATTTTTGGGCGTTTTGACGGTTTGCCTGGGTTTGTGCTTGCGTTGACATTAGGAGTTCCTCCTGATTTACGATTTACTATTGTCTATTGACGATTTAGATCCTTCGACCTCGCTCAGGACTTGCGCTTTGCTCCAGTTCACTAACGACTAAATTTGACTTGGCCTGCTGGCCGGGGGCAAAAAAAGACGCGCCTCTATAATTGGGCGAACATGCGCGTTTGAGTCGAAAAATTGTGTTATTTTGACAGGATTGACAGAGATAAGAGGTTGTCAGAAAAGGAGATAAAAATATTTTAGATTTTTCGATTTTACCTTTTAGGGTGCTGCACTTTTGATTGAAATTACGAGTTGCGGGTTGCGGGTTGCGAGTTACGGGTTGCGAGTTACGGGTTGCGGTGCTCTGAATGGCTGGTTGGAGCGGTCTAACTTTCTCGATTTGAAATTCATTGTCACACTACCGGCTCACAGGCAATGTTAGAATCGGTGCAGTAGACTTAATTTCCCCCGCCTGGAGTGCAAACAACTGCATTAACAGCGAGAAAGTGGATTTCGAGGTAAGGTCACTATCATCAATGTGGAACCAACTGCCGCGATAGTAAATGGCGAGGTAGGCATTTGTCGGCTGCCTTTTGGATGAATGGATTTGCATCAATCCATCAGTGACGACTCGCCAGTCAAATCGATTGCCTTGTGGGTCGCGGCTGACGGTCACCCGGCCGGCGCGTTCGTCATCTGCCGGAACC
>JAQYVG010000518.1 GCA_030145595.1 Desulfobacterales bacterium
TTTTACAGCGCGGGCGACGCGCCACATCATTTTCGTACATTAGCCCCTCTCCTCCGGTAGACCTCTGTCCCAAAAAGTTGTCCCTGTTGTTGTCCCTGTTGTTGTACCTCTAGCTTTCAAGCACTGAGGTACCTGGGAATGATCAATCCAACGGATCTATTGCCCGGGAATGAGAAAAGTAACACAAGAAAGGTGAGACGTGTTTTTTTACTTCGTAATTTACAGGACCGTTGTGGGACTCGAAGAGTAATTGTCGTCAATCTGTCCCACACCGAAGTGTGTCCCCAAAAGGATGTGGCGCGGGGCGATGATCGATCGCCAAACAAATCAGGAGAAGCAAAGCACACACACACACCAAGCATCAAGCATCAAGCATCAAGCATCAAGCATCAAGCATCAAGCATCAGTCAATCATTCAATGATCAATGCTGTTTCCTTCATAAAACCAAAGTGTAGCGATCAACAATCAACAATCAACAATGTCAGCAGCAATAAAGTGTGGTTTCGACCAGTTCATCAGGACCATCGGCACCTTTCAATCTATGAAGGATGACCTGGATGAGGATTACTATTCTGATCTTGAGGAGATTGTAAATAATGCCATGAAGCAAGTGTCGGATCGCACTGGAAAATATCTGCACAACCTTGCCCATCTTGGACACGAGAAGCTGGATGAAGGCACATTGCAAAAGATCATCGATAATGTGCCTTCATCATTGTCTTATGAGGATGAATGGGGTGGGCTTCCAATTCAGAAAGCAGCTATCTCCGAGGAGAGTGTCCAATACGTACCTCTGCTCGCAAAGGAAGGAGTCAAACACAATGTTGGCGGAGATGATGCACGTGGAGGACTGTTGTTAG
>JAQYVG010000519.1 GCA_030145595.1 Desulfobacterales bacterium
GCTCCTAAAGCGAAGCGCTCTTCAAGCATAGCGCTCTTTAGCTATCCGGGATGTCCCGGATAGCCCCTTGAGAGCATATAAAAGATGAACGTCGAACATCGAACATCGAACGTTGATGGTTTCGTAAAAAGTCCAATTTCCCCATTTTTCTGGATTCCCGCCTACGCGGGAATGACAATAAAGCAATTAATATCAAGCAGATATAATATCCGTCATACCCGCGAAGGCGGGTATCCAGGCGTTAAAATGACTTTTTACGAATGCATCAACGTTGAACATCGAATAATGCATTCTGCCATTTATTATGTCCTAAAAAACCTGGTCCTCTGGGCCAGGATATTTACGCGGTTTGGCCAGACATCTCTTGATATGAGAATTCCCAAAGCTCAGCACTATCTTTTGCATGTTCTATTGTCATGCTAACAATGTTACCTTTCCCATCAATGTCTATATAGATATTTTCACTTATCTCTTTAGTCTCATGGACTTCTCTGTCTGTGAATTCGATGTGAGCAGTATCCGTGTCGGAAAAATATTTCACCTTCATGTTTTATTTCTCCTTATTTGATATTGCCGAACATTATATATTATTATTTTATATACGGCTGTATCTTTTCTGCTACAGCATTTTGATATTTGAAACAATTATTCGAAATTGCTGAACATAACACAAGAGAACATAAATCTTGTCAAGTTTCAATAGGTTATTTTTAGCATGAGGGGTCAAAGCTTGAATAGTGAATAACAGTTGACAGTGTTAATTTTGATTGATAAATGAGCGCTATGAGCAGAGCATGGCGCATAGAATATGAAGGGGCTTTATACCATCTGTTGTCACGTGGCAATGAACAAAGAGACAT
>JAQYVG010000051.1 GCA_030145595.1 Desulfobacterales bacterium
GTATGGAAGCCATAAATCAAGGGCTTTCCAGAGGTAAGGGTGTACTGTTGGTTACAGGACATTACGGGGGAGTCGAACTCCTTCCGGCTTTCTTTTGGGCCAAGAATTATCCGGTCACTATTGTCGCGAAATTCAAAACAGAAGATTTGCGTAACAAATCAATACAGCAAGCAAAAAAGTTTTCAACAAAAATCATTGACGCAGACAATACACCCAATATCATGAAAGCCGTATTCGACCACTTAAAAGAAAACCGTATCGTTATCACTCAATGCGACGAAATCGATGAGTGGAAACCAGGCCGAAACGATTCCGTTTCTTTTCTGGGAAAACCGGTCCTTCTGGATAGAACCATAGACATTATAGCCAGACGGTGCGGTGCGGCCGTGGTTTTTGGTGTGATGCACAGAGATTATAACCATCGATACAAATTCATCGCAACTTCACAGGATGAAATGGCCAAACAGTCTCAGCGGTCCCAAGACATATCTATTGGAGCTTTGGTATTACAATTTATGGAATATTATATATACAAATACCCGGAAGGATGGTATCAGTGGAAAAAATATCCGGTACTCGATATGTTTGCGCCCGCCGGAACAAGGTTTGAAGCTCCGTTGCCGCTCCCGCTACTGGAACCTTCCCTTGGCAGAGTTTAGTGACGGGCATTTGTATATTATGAATCACACGGGACGGACATGAGCGCAAGATAATGCAAATTAACAAGGTTAGGGTACATCAGATAAAGCTCCCTTTTTCATTCGATTTTTCTCATTCCTTAAGTCAAAGATCTTCAGCTAAAAACATTATTGTCGAAATAATTGCCGAACAGGGCAAAATAAAAGGATACGGAGAAGGTGCTCCGAGATCTTACGTTACCGGAGAATCACAAGAAGGTGTCGCTGATAGTATTGGGCGTTTCACGCAGCACGATAATTTCCCCTGGGATTTGAATGATGTCTCTCAAATATGGGATTTTATCGACTCTCTTTCCAATAGTAAAGATCACAATGCTGCAATTTGCGCCGTCGAAACAGCGCTTCTGGACGCTTTGGGCAAAAGCCAAAGCAGACCTGTTATCGAATATTTTCCCCATGATTTTTATGCCGGCACGGTTTACTATGGTGCTGTGTTCTCCCTGGCCGACAAACAGCGCACCACGGACTTCGGCTGGTTGGTCAAAAAAATGAACATAAACAAGTTAAAGTTGAAAATGGGGACAAATTACAAGCAAAACAAAGAAAATATAGAAGCCGTCCGCCAGGTGTTTGGCGAGGATTACGATCTAAAGATAGACGTAAACGGTGCTTGGGATCTTAACCGGGCCAACCGGCACGTTTCTTTGATCAACAGATACAAGGTCAAGGTTCTGGAACAGCCGATGATGCCGGATGATCCGGATTTGGCCGATTTTGCCGGCGTTATGAAGTCTTCCGGTGTGATCCTGATGGCCGATGAGTCGGTTTGCACTTTAAAGGATGTGGAACGGATTTCAGCGCAAGGCCATTATGAAATGGTAAACATCAGACTGTCCAAATGCGGCGGCATTCGGAATTCACTCAAGATGATCGACGACCTGCGGGCCAAAGGGATTCTCTTCCAGATCGGCTGTCATCTGGGCGAGTCCGGGGTTCTATCCGCTGCCGGCAGATTGCTCTGTTTGCTCTGCGGCGATGCTGTTTACTATGATGGTTCTTATGATGAATTCCTGCTAAATGAAAATATTACCCGCGAAAATGTCTCTTTTGGACCAGGCGGTAAAGCAGGGCCGCTAACCGGTCCTGGTCTGGGGGTCGAGGTAAATCGTCAAAACCTGGCACGCCTGAGTGAAAAATCCGAATCCATAACCAGTCCTGCAACCCTGAAACAAGATCTTTTGCTCCGGAACTAACATCAAATTTTGTTAAAAACCGCCTATTTGCCAGCCTTAATATCGACGGAATAAACTCTGAACGTTCGGGCAAAGCCTTTTAGTTCTTTTTCTCCTTCGAATTGGCATTTGATCTGATCGTTTACCAGCGCCCATGTTGCATGGCTGATTAGTATTTGGCTGGGTTCACATATGTTTTCCAAGCGGGAAGCCAAATTTACGTGCATCCCCATCGCGGTGTATTCTTTGCGCAATTTTGAGCCGAATCCGCCCACGGTCACCATCCCGGTATTAATACCGCACCTTATCCGTAAGGGGTGTTCGACGCCTTTTTCAAACCATTTTTGCTGAAAATGCTTCATGCTCGCTTGCATATCGGCGGCCATTTTAACGCACCTGACGGCATGGTCCTTATCGTTGGTGGCCTCGGGAGCTCCGAAAAATATGAACAAGGCATCGCCGGTTATATTTGCAAAAGTTCCTCCATATTTCCTTGAAATATTATACATCAGCGAAAAATAGCTGTTCAATAAAAGCGCCAAATCTTCAGGCTCCATGGCGTCGGACAGTTGGGTGAAATCTTTAATATCTGAAAAAAACAGTGTTAATTTTTTCCGATAATGCCCTTTTATTTCTTCAAACTGGCCGTTTAAAATCTTTGCCGCTAATTGGGGAGGAACATACCTGGTCAAAATATCCTGTGCATTTAATACTTTTTCTTTTTCTTTTTGCAATGCAATCGTTCTTTCTGCAACCAGCTGCTCCAAATTTTGTTGGTATCTCTTGTTTTCAAGGACAAGCCTATATTTCTTAACAGCATTTTCAATAAGATGTTCCAGAAAATTAATATCTCTGCCCTTCTCAACATACCCTTCCGGCTTGAATTTGTTGATAACTTCACGAAGATCGTGTTCGGATTGAAAAGCTGTATAAAATATTATCAGCACATCAGGGCATTTCTCCTTTAACTTCGGGAAGGTTTCAAAACCATTCATTTTTTTCATTTTTACATCGAGTACAACGCAATAAATTTGATTAGACAGCAGGTCAAGGCCTCCGTGCCCGTTATCTGACGTTAAAACTTGGTATTTTTTGGCAAGTATTCTGCTAAGACCCCGGCGAATGGATTCATCGTCATCGATCACCAAAACCACCGGCCTGTCATTTTCAACCACAACTTCCCTGGCGGGATCTTCAAACTTTTTCAACAAATCTTCAAATTCACTCATGTTCTATGGCCTTTTTCCTTATTTATGGATGGACACTAACTACAAATGAGGTGTCTCCGGCAAAGTTACCATAAAAACAGTACCATTGCCCGACTCTGTTGCAACTTCTATTTGGCCGTCATACAGTTGAACCAGCCTTTTAACGACACCCAATCCGAGCCCTGTACCGGATTTGGGTTTAGTGGAAAAGAAAGGTTCGAAAATTTCATTCAGATGATCTTGTTGTATACCTGCACCGTTATCCTGAACTTTTATAACGATAGTATTTTTATCTTTATGGTTTAGTTTTTCAACCAAGACATTAATTTCACCACAGTCAGTCTCTATTTCAGAAAGAGCATCCTTGGCATTTAGTATCAGATTGCTGAAAATTGAATTCATATGAGTCTCGTCGGCAACTACAACGGCCCTTTCCGCTCCCGTCACGGAGTACTTGATGCCAATCCTTTCAAAATCCAGACTAAAACGCTGCTCATATTCGTTAAGCAGCTCAACCAGATCTACAAGTGTATCTCCGGCCTTAATTTCAGACATCTTGGCATAGTCACGAATCTGGCTGGTTATGGATAGACCTCGGTCAAGATCCTTTGATACACCGGAAAGGGTCACATCTATATGATATGCTATGTTGGCGATGGTCTTGAGTTCCGGTATGAAGTCTTGAACGATTTGTTCTTTTGGAATGTTATGTTTTTCGTATATCCGGGAGACATTCTTTAAAAGGGCGGTGGCAGAATTATGCAACACGGCCGCACAGGATTTATCCATGTTTTTATAATTGAGAGCGGTTTTTAACTCAAGCTGCGCACCGGTCAGGGCATTGCGCATTTCATGGGCGAACCCGCCGGTGATGCGATGCTCGATAGATTTCTTTTCGACCTCGACAAGTCTGGCCTGGGTTTCCTTTAGTTTAGCGGTCCGGTCGTTAATGATTCCTTCCTGGCTTAACGACAAATAGTTTAAAATCAGATTGTCATAATCTCTGGCTGTTATGTATTCAGGATCAATCATACTGTGGCAGAAAATCATGAACCTTCTGAATTTATAATGATGGGTCCAATGCACTTCAAAAATACAGTCATCTCCCCCTTTAGTGACACATTCGGTTTCTATTATATTAAGGTCATAGGCCCCGGTGAACTTTCCCATTCCGATATAAATGCCGGCGTTCCAGTCACACACATGCTGGGATATTTTACCCTTGTATTCATCCTTATAATTGAGCTTAACTCTTGAAAAGCCTCTTCTGTATTCTGTCAGGTTCGGGTCCTTGGTTATATTAAGCTTCTTATTAAATGGGATTAAAATTTTTAACAGTTTTTTGGGCGAAAATATTCTGAGTAATTGAAAACGCTTTGGCTGTGCTGCTTCCAGCATGCGATAACCGGCGATGATACCGGCCTGGAACAATGGTCGATAACCTCCAATCGCCTTGGACGCGTTTTCAAATAATTTCAAGGAAAATTCATTGCTGTGCCAATATCGGTCATCTTTGAGGTGTTCTTCTTTGACCGGATAAGCCAAATCAGAATCTTTTGGATCGGATATTAAGTATTCGGGGTTGTCTAACAATCCATCCATCATTTTTTGGACTGCCGCCTGTCCTGAGAGACCGCTTGGAAAGATAGGAGTGCCCTCGATATAATTGAAAAGCTGCACCCAGTTTTTACAACAAATTTCCTTGGGCATCGGGTTTGTGTGAGAATCAGTCATATCGATCTCCGGTTATCCTGTCAAACATCTTGCCCCCGGTGAACTATTACAAATTTTATTTATTGAAACCGCTGCGGCCTAAGGGCTTAAGCTGTCGTCGCCGTCGATTTTTCCAGATATCGCTTAAGGACTTGACCAAAGAGGCGGGTCCCTATATCCAGGACGGTTTCGTCAAAGTCAAAATACGGCGAGTGCAGACCATGCTGCATTCCCTTATTAGGATCGTGGCAACCAAGCCCTACCATTATACCGCCCCACTTGTTGCAAAAATAAGCAAAATCCTCTGCTCCCATTCTGGGTCGCAGAGAATGGACATGGTCGCCGCCCAGCACTTCTGCGGCAACATCCTGGGTGTGCTTTACAAGCAAGGGGTCATTAACCAGTACCGGATATCCCGGAGTAATCTGAAGGGTTGCGGTAACATCGTGCGACAGTTCTACACCTTTTACCATTTGCTGAAATCGCACGATAATCTTTTCCCGTATTTCAGGGATCAAAGTTCTTAGAGTTCCTTCTAAAAATGCTTCCTCGGGTATGATGTTTTGAGGCCGGAACAGCATCAAAACGTCCAATGGTGAGTACGGCACTGTCGAGTGGCGGCAGCTCCCGGCTGATGAGAGTTTGAAGTTGGGTTACCAAATGCGCTCCCGCAACAATGGGATCTTTGCATTGATGGGGGTGGGCACCGTGACCGCCTTTGCCTTGCAGCCGGATGGTGAAGGTGTCTGTGGCAGCGTTGCTTATTTTCGGAGCTATGCCGATATCACCGGCAGCGAGTTCAGGATAAAGGTGGCCGGCAAAAGCGGCTTCTACGGGCAGCGAATCAAAAATACCGGTATTAAGCATGGCCTTTGCACCTGCGCCACCTTCTTCCGCAGGTTGAAAGATAAAGAGAATGTCTCCTGCTCCTTTCTGAGGCCAGTTTCTTTCCAGCATCCATCGAATTACCCCCAGGGCGATAGTCATATGACCGTCGTGGCCGCAAGCATGCATGCAGCCGGGGTGTTCGGATTTATAAGGGGCTTCATGGGCCTCTTCCAAGGGCAGGGCATCCATGTCGCATCGAAAGGCCACGACCGGTCCGCTGCGTTGGGCGCTGAGTTTTGCCACTATACCGGTTTTCCCGATACCTGCTTGAAAGGGGATGCCGAGCGAGTCAAGCACTTCACAAATTTTAGCGGCGGTCTTTTCTTCCCTGTAGGCCGGTTCGGGGAATCGGTGAAACCAGCGGCGCAGTTCCACCAACCAATTGTAAAAGGTCTCGGGTAATCTGTCCGGCATCTCTTACCTCCTTGATACCAATCCGGATAAAACGGAAAAGAACAAGAATATTAATCACGAAAACACGAAAGTACGAAAACACGAAAAAAAGTTTTGTCACAAAATGCACAATTAAGAAGCTAAAGACCAGATAAATACTACATGAAAAATTCGGGCTAACGGTCAGCAAAAAGACCGATTGCAAGCAATACGGGGGTTAAAATATTGATGACGACGTTACGGCCCATATACGGTATCAGTTTTGGTATATCATCGGCATGACGGGCCACGCCTTGCACGGTTGTTACTGCCAGAAAAATTGAAGCAAGGGCCACAAGGCTACCCAGGGGAAGGACTCCGGCAAGGTATCCGAGAATGATCGACCCATATGCAGCGGCAAGAAATGCGCTGTAAACCTTAACGCTGGCCTTTTTGCCGATGACAATCGGCAAATGGCATCTTCCGATTTTTTTATCGGCTTCAACATCCGGGAACTGGTTTAAAAGCAAAAGATCGCTCACAAGAAAAAACGGAACCAGAGAGGCGCTAAATGAAGTCCAGGAATAAGCACCGGTCAGAACAAAATCGGTGCCCATCACCATGAAGGGACCGAATCCCAGCCCTGGAGCGATCAAACACAAGAAAGGGTTGCGGGTAAACCATTTTGTATAAGCGACAATAGTAACCAGGCCGAGTATACCCAGAGGCAAAAGCCACAGTCCCCTGATATACACAAAATATATCCCGACAAAGGCTGTAATCAATAAGGATACAAGGCCGGAAATTAAAGCTACATGGGCTTTATCAGGTCTGGCAGGCAAAGTCCCGCTGCCGCCGCTGAAGGGAGTTCGACGAGTATTGAAGTCAAGGCCGCTCATAAAATCGTCATATTCATTGAGAGCGTTGACACTGATATGAGCGCTAACAGCACCGATCAGGGCGATGAGAAGATAAAAAAGATTTATTTCACTGCCGGACCATGCTGCCGTGGCTGCGCCAAGGGCAACACATGCCGGAGGCAAAACAAGAAAGGGCAGCCGCATGGGGCCGAATATTATCGCTCTGTCAGCTTCCATTCGTGACTTTTTACGAGATTATTAAGGTTGACTCTAATGTGTTTGACCCGCTCTATTCAGCCGCGCACTATAAGATGAAAACATGAAAACTTCAAGCTAAATTCAATAAACTCGAGGATCAGACCTGCAATAAAAAGGTTGTTGATTTGCCCTTTAAAAGACATTATTCTACCTTAACACGGACAAGCTGGAACCAAAAATATTTGCCACAAAGACACTAAGACACAAATATCAGTTATCAGTTATCGGTGATCAGTAATCAGCAATCAGTTTTCCCTTACTGATGACTTCTCACTGATGACTGCTCACTTGTGACGGCCTTGGTGCCTTACTTGCCCGCCATCCGTCAGGCGGGGTGGCAGAATGGGAAAAGTTTTGCCACAAAATGCACAAAATTTACAACTAAGGAACTAAGTGTGCCCGATCCGGAACAGGAGTCGCACCATGAAAAGATCCTTCCTTACCGTTTTGATCCTCACTCTTTGCCCTGTGCTCCTTATATCTGCAAGGCCGGGAGATACTCCCAAATACCAGAAGGCCAGAAAAAAAATGGTCGATTATCAGATACGGATGCGCGGCATTTCCAATCAAAAAGTCCTCAGCGCCATGGCTCTAATACCCCGGCATCTTTTTGTACCCGCAGAGCTTATCAACCAGGCATACGATGACCACCCTCTTCCTATTGGCCAGGGGCAGACTATTTCCCAGCCCTATATCGTTGCTCTCATGACGGAAAGCCTGCAGCTCAAAGGGGACGAGCGTGTTTTGGAAATCGGGACCGGTTCCGGTTATCAAGCTGCAATTCTTGCCAAGGTCGCCAAGGAAGTCTACACCATCGAAATCAAGGAAAAACTTTTCCAAAAGGCCGATAAATTATTGCAGTCAATGGATTTTAATAACGTTCAAATCCACAATGGCGACGGCTACTTCGGCTGGGCTGAAGCAGCACCCTTTGACTGCATCATGATCACCGCTGCTGTTGATCACATTCCGCCGCCTCTTCTCAAGCAGCTTAAAGACCGCGGAAGACTTATTCTGCCCCTGGGCAACCCGTTCTCCTATCAAAACCTTTCCCTTGTCACCAAAAACAAAGACGACTATTCCCTCCGGCAAATCACCGGCGTCCTCTTCGTCCCCATGACCGGCCGCGCCCTCAGCCCGAAGTCCTTATCAAAAACATCACGGAAAGACTTCCCATGATATTTATAGCTGTTTTCCTGCTTTCACTTTCCGCGCTTACTTTTGAAGTGCTCCTTACGAGGGTTTTCTCTATTGCACAATGGAACCATCTTTCCTTTATGGTCATCAGTATTGCCCTCTTTGGATTTGCAGCCAGCGGCACTTTTCTGAACATCCTGAACACACGTCAAAAAGACTGGAGCGAAAGATTTGCCACTGTAGATTGGATAAAAGCCGTTATTATACTCTATTGTGTCAGTGCAATCGCTGCTTTTATCGTTCTGAATCAAATTCCACTCGATTACTTCAGGCTGCCCTTGGAGCCGGTTCAGACGCTTTACCTGCTGATCGCCTACCTTCTTTTGGCGCTGCCGTTCTTTTTCACCGGACTGATTGTCTCGGTTGCTTATGCTTATATACCGGAAAAAACCGGTCTTGTTTACTGCGCTTCCATGGCCGGTTCGGCCTGTGGAGCGATTCTTCCGATTGCACTTCTTCCCTTGTTCGGCGAAGGCAGGCTTATCATCTTTACGGCCCTCATCCCTTTGATAATTGTGCTTTGGACAGAACCTGAACCTGCCGCAAAACATATTGTAACTGCAAGCATCTTTCGCAAGAAACGATTCGTTATGCAGGCATCCGGTCTTGGAATTTTTCTGATTGCCGGTCTGATCGTTCTATCCGCCGGCAGCCTGATCCAAGTAAAACCTTCGCCGTACAAAGCCCTCAGCCAAATGCTCCAGTTCCCCGACACCCGGATAACCGCAACCACTGCCGGCATAAGGGGCAGAATCGACAGCGTTAAAAGCCCCTATATCCGCTTCGCACCGGGATTGAGCCTTAAATATACCCATACGCTCCCCGGCCAGTGGGTGAGTTTAAAAGACGGGGACGATCCTTTTGTTTTTTATAATCTGCTGCATCCGGCACAGGAACGATTTGCCAATTTCACACTCCCCTACGCAGGATATCTGCTGGCCCCCGATCCCGAAAATATTCTCCTCATCCAGCACGGCGGCGGAGGCCTGAGTATTCCCTGCGCCATGGCCGCCGGCGCCGCAGAAATCACCATCGTTCAAGAGCATCCTCAAATTGCCCGCCTGGTTCGAGACCACTACAAGGTTTCCGTAGTAAACCAACACCCCCGCACCTTTCTGGCCCGATCAGATAAACACTTTAGGATCATCCACGTGGAAAACTGGGGAACCTCCCTTCCCGGTTCAGCCGCCCTTGCTCAAGAATACCTGTTTACCATCGAATCGTTCACACAATACCTGAAGCATTTGAAAGAAGACGGAATTCTTATCATCGCGCGCAAACTACTTCTTCCACCGGCAGATTCAATCCGTATGTGGGCGGCAGCATATGAAAGTCTCAGATCTATCGGAATCGAGAAGCCTGCGCACCACATCGCTATGCTGCGGAACTGGAGTACCTTTACCCTGATTGTTTCGGTCCATCCTCTGTCCGATAATAAAGTGCTTAAAGAGTTTGCCCGGAATCGTAATTTTGACCTGGTTCACCTTCAAGGCCTTGCCCGCAGCGAGGCCAACCGATTCAATATATTTGAGGAGCCTTTTCATTTTCTTGAAATCAAACGTCTGGCTGAAGCCTACCGCCTGGGAACCGCAAAAGACTACTTTAAAACATATCCTTTGGACGTCGCTCCTCAGACCGACAACCGTCCTTTTCCCGGCAGATTTCTCAAATGGCTCCAATTAAAAGCGCTTTACAAAATTACAGGGAGCAGATTTTATTCTCTCTTTATGTCCGGTGAAATCGTCGTTGCCGTTGTCTTTGTCGAAGCATTGGTGGTTGCGGCCCTCCTGCTGGTGCTTCCGCTGACTGCAATTGGCAAAGGAAGCCCCAAGCCTTCCTTTGCCAATTGCCTTTACTTTTTGGCAGTCGGCGCAGGCTTCATGTTTGTCGAACTCTTCTTTATCAAAAAATATATCTTTATTTTCGGTGATCCGGTGGTCAGTTTTACGGTGGTGCTCGCCGGGGTTCTGGCTTCTTCCGGCTTGGGAGGATACTGGTCCCAGAGAATCGATCCACGGAGCCTGCGGTTAACCCTGACGGCCTTAATCGCCGTGCTGGCCCTTGTTTTTTTCGGCCTTGATCTGCTTATCCAGCACATAATCAGGCTTTCTATGATCATGCGCTACTTGATTGCAATCCTGCTGCTGGTCCCGGCGGGCCTTTTGGCGGGCCTGCCATTCCCTCTGGGTATGCGGTATCTGTTAAAAAGTCCGGGCGAGCGCGCCTATGCCTGGGCGGCTAATGGCTGCGCTTCGGTTTTGGCATCAATTGCCGCCGCCCAAATCGCGCTCAGTCTGGGTATCCCCACAATTATAGCCTGCGGGATTGCGGCATATATGCTGGCGTTTATCAGTGCAAAAATGGAACCTTAAAAGCAAAGCTGATATTGATGGACAAAAATACAAAGATTTGTTAGAGTCGTCTTGGATCTTTCTTCAAATATGCGGGTAGTTGTTGACTCGGTCAAAAACAAAAGGGGAACACATATGAGTGATATCGATTTGCAAGCAGGCAAAATAAACCATGAAAGTGAATGGCTTGCTGTTGAGGATCTGAAAAGCAAAATACAGGCAAAAATGGATGCCGGAGATATGAAATTCTCAAATCTTGCCACGGCCCTGGAAGAGCTCAATGCTGCCCTGGAAAATTCACATACAATTGAAACCAAGATCGTTATCCCCACGGCTGATTATGAAAAGCTTAAAGCGCTGGGAGGAGAGGATGATGACTTAACCTGTGTGCACAAAGCGGTTATGGAGTTCATTAAAGGCGGCCTCTCATCAGTACCTGAGGGAAAGAAGAAATCAATCAAATGTGCCAGATGTAAAGCACCTATTGAAATATCCGTTGATGATATGCCGGCAGAGATCGAGTGCCCTGAATGCGGTACGGTCGGCCGTTTAAAAACCTCAAAATAAGAGCTAAGTGCTTCACCAGTATTACCTTCCAGGGTAACCCGGACATTCCAGCCGAGTTTTTATAACCGTCAAGACGCAAGCTATGCAGCTTCGTAATTGTTAAAAGATCCGGACTCGGATTAAAACCGCCTATGATTAAATATTTGTTATCATTTCTGGCGCTGCTTTATGCCTTGTTTCCATATGATATCATCCCGGATTTTGCCATTGGTTGGGGCTGGATCGATGACCTGATTGTTGTGTGGCTCTTGTGGCGGTTCTTCAATGCCTGGCAAAAAAAGCAATCCGGCTACCGTAATTATTACAACCGGCAGTTTTCAGAAAAAGAAAAAGCCGGCGCGGATTCACAGCCGGATGAATCGCGCGGGCCCCAAGACCCCTATATCGTCCTGCAAGTGGCAAGAGATGCTTCCCCTGACGAGATAAAGCAGGCCTACCGTGACCTCGCCAACAAATACCATCCTGATAAGATTCAACATTTAGGTGAAGAATTTCGCAAACTGGCGGAAAAACGCTTTAAGGAAATCGAAGAGGCCTATCGGCAGGTAATGCCAAAATAGCTCTTGAAACGAATTTATCACGAAGAATCTGTGATGTAATAAAAAGGGTTACGGGTTACGAGTTGCACGTTACGGGTTATATTCTTAAGAAATCTTAACCCGCAACCCGCAACTCGTAACGCGCAGCGGGGTTTTATAATTTTTCAGGTAGTTTTAATTTGTAGACATTCTAGAAAGTTTAATCCTGGCTGCCACCATACAGCTCTTTGATCTTGGCCCGGTCCGGGGTGCCGTCGTCAAGCAGAGGAAAGTCTGTTGCAAACTCGACGTACTGAGGTTTTTTGAAGCGGGCGATGCGCTCACCGACAAAATCGATCAGTTCTTTAGGTTCCAGGTTTTGTCCGACTTTTAAGCGGCAGACAGCCTTGATGCCCTCTTTCCACTTGGGATCGGGGACGCCGAAGACCACCGTCTGTTCAACCGCCGGGTGCTGCAGTATCACCTTTTCCACCTCTGCCGGATAAACATTTTCACCGCCCGGCTTGATAAGTTCTTTCTCCGGCTTGCGGCCTGCATACCACAGGAATCCGTCCTCATCAAAACGTCCCAGATCCCCGGTATGGTGCCGGCCCTCCCGGAAAGTGTCGGCATTATCTTCAGGAAGGTTCCAGTACCCTTTAAAAACCATGGGCCCTTTGACGGTAATTTCTCCGGTCTGCCCGGGTGCTGCCGGATGGTCGTAATCATCCACAAGTTGCACGTGTCCCAAGGGGATCATCTTGCCGGCGCTGCCCGGCCGATCATTGTAAAGTCCCACCGTGGCCAAGCCGGAAGTCTCCGTCTGCCCGTACAAACAGTAAAAAGTGCCGCCGGTCATTTGCTGATACTTTTCGATGGTTTCAGGGGCTTCCAGTCCGATCACGGCCTTGAGGGTCTCGATCGCTAGGCCTGATTTCTCATGCTGCTCCAGAATGGAACCCAGGATCGGAGAAAAATCGAACATGATTGTCACTTTTTTTCCTTGGATCAATTCAACGGCCTTTTTGGCGTCAAATTTGCTCATATTGACATTCATAGCACCGGCATGGAAACTGCCTAAAGCCATCATCAGGCCGCCCACATGGAACAAGGGCAGCAGATTGAGATGGACATCTGCGTCAGTCAGGTTCAGACAGTGATGTAATTGCATATTGGCGCACAGCAGGTTGCCGTGGCTCAACAGGGCCCCCCGGGGTTTTCCGGCCACAGCCGCTGTATGAATGATGACAAAACCGTCGTCATTACCGACATCGGCCAATACGAAATCACCCGCATTGTCCATCAATGATTCAAAATCAAGGAAACCGCCCCTTGCGGGTCCCAGGTTAAAGTAGTTGTTCACCGAGGAGAGTTTGTCTTGACAGTCTTTGATCAGTTCCTGGAATTCTTGATCGGCAAATACGGCCACAGGTCCACAATCTTTAAGATTGTAACCGACTTCCTCGGCAGAGAGTCTCCAGTTGATGGGCAGCATGATGGCTCCAACGGCCGCTGCCGCTCCATAAAGGAGAAAATATTCAAGGCTGTTTTTCCCCAAAACCCCGATGCGATCGCCCTGGTGGATGCCGGCTTGCTGCAGGCCGCCGGCCAGACGATCGACCTTTTCCTTATACCGGGCAAATGTTAACGTACTGTTGTCGTCAGCCTCGAACCAGGCTGGTTTGTTGCTGAAACTGACCGCATTGCGCTGGATCAAATCATATATGGTGAAATCATAAAGTCCCATATCTGTACCCCAAAAAATATTTGCCACGAAGGCACCCTGGTTAAATAGCTTTCAGATTTAACTGGGCAGGCAAAGACACAAGTCGACTTCGCCAGCCGACTCCGGCATAGTAACAACGGCTACGACGGCTGAAAGGCATAAATGTCAGTGATCAGTTATCGGTTATCAGTAACCAGTTTTCCCTTACTGATCACTTCTCACTGATGACTGCTCACTTGTGACGGCCTTGGTGTCTTAGTGGCAATTAAAATAGTTTTACCACAATGAACAAAAAATTCTCCATTAAGTAACCAACCGGCCAACATGTTCCGGGGTAACGTAGATTCATAACCCGGAACATGTGGTCGGCGGCTCTTAAATGTTTACATCTAGTTCAGTTATAATAAAATCGTTTAACGATTTTATTTAAGGAAACGTAGCATTGAAAGAGACCACTTTGCTCATGCCGTCGGCCTTGATAATCGCCGAGCCCGCATGCACTTGGATCGGGACGGAGTATTCCGCAATTCCGGTCCACCAGGCTTCGAGTTGAGCCCAAACATTGGTGTTCTTTTCCTTCAGCTTGAAACCGCCGGTAACCAGCAGGCTCAAAAGTGACTGGCGCACATCGAAGTGGGCATGCACCCTGACCTGGTTGGTTTTACCTGCGGGTATCCACTGCGTTGCCGTGGTATTGACCGTATTTAACACAAAATCCTCAAAGGCAATGTCAAATTGAAGCTTCTCCATCATTACCGGGAACTCATTGGGATTTTCAATGTTAAACGTAAACGCCAGATCAAGCGGCGCGCCCACGTTGTCCGGTTTTCCCTTGGTGGGCTTTACTTTCTTTGAAAAATACCAATATCCGAAGGCATGCGCCACTTCCATGGAGTCCAGGGTGACAACCGGTGCCTTGAAGTTTTTCTCGGTCGGCTTTACCTGCATACCGACGCAGCCAAACAACAATGCGGCGGCAATTACTACACTAAAACATAACACTAAAGATTTTTTTCGCATTTTTTCCTCCCTTATTCAATTCAAGGGTTAGGTTAGCCATCTTTTCCTACGCTTGTAGTGCTTCACATCCCGAAAACTTTTGCGACCCCCAACATCGGTCAAGCCCAGATAGAAGTCTTTAATATCCGGGTTTTCCAGGAGTTTTTCGGCGGTGTCGTCCATAACAATGCGGCCGTTCTCCATCACATAGGCATAGGGAGCGACACTTAAGGCCAATTTGGCATTCTGTTCCACTAAAAGGATCGAGATATTCTCATCTTGATTGAGCCGGGTAATAATGTTAAAAATTTCATGGATTAAAAGCGGTGCCAGCCCCATGGAGGGCTCATCCAGAAGGATCAGCTCGGGACTGGTCATCAGGGCACGCCCGACAACCGTCATCTGCTGCTCACCGCCGCTGATAAAGCCGGCAGTTTCATTGCGCTTTTCCTTCAGGCGCGGAAAGTAGCTATAAACCATCTCCAGCCCTTCCTTGACGGACCGGCCGTACTTGCGCATATGGGCTCCCACTTTCAGATTCTCTTCTACGGTCAGATGCTCAAATACACGGCGTCCTTCAATAACCTGGACGATGCCCATTTTGGCGATCTTTTCAGCACCCATCCTGTCGATGCGTTGTC
>JAQYVG010000520.1 GCA_030145595.1 Desulfobacterales bacterium
ATTTGATTTCGGTCCTATGGGGTTTCTTTTCGACCCATTCTTGGGTTGTGATAAAAAGGATGAGAAGAGTGAGAACCCTTTCTTTCCATTTCCATCGCCAATATTCCCACCATTTTTTGCTTGTAATGCCGTTCCTTGTCGATGATGATTAGGTGCAGGTGCAGGGGCAGGTGCAGATGCAGGACGAAAGATGGTGGACACGGAGAAGGCAGCAGTGTATTGTGTTAGCAGTGCTGCTGCTATTGCGGGTGTCAGTATGAGCCTCATTTCAATCCCGGGTGTAAAGTGTAAATGAGAATCTACACTTCTGTATTATTAACTAGTTGAAGTTGTTGCTTGATGCTTGATGCTTGATGCTTGATGCTTGATGCTTGATGCTTGATGATTGATTATAGTTCGTCTTCTAGCCTCTCAAAGATAGACGATTGATATTGATACCGTTATGTTGCGCGGAGAAGGATTGATTCTGATTTCTACGGCCATCCATAAAGCTTGCAAAGAAACGGCGGAATTATTATTCTTCTTCTGCTAGCTGCCAAACAGCGTTTGGTACGGTACATCTAACGCTTCTTGATTGTCGTGTCAGTGTGCCAAGAAACTGTGCCGAGAACCCAGATGTTCGTCACAAAATTAATTATGGAAAAGTGAGGTATGCGTCGACCGTGCGTTCGTCATTGTTTCTTAATTTCTCCGGGTCGTTTATCGGCTACACATATATCTACTTGACACGGTTTACACAAATTAATAAATAGTTACAGTCCGTAAAAATGCGAAAATAGAAGCGGGAAACCCTCGAATCAATCGCACAACCAAGCAAACAAACAAACCCCACAACCATCAATCTACCATCT
>JAQYVG010000521.1 GCA_030145595.1 Desulfobacterales bacterium
GCCAGAGGATCCGCCTCTGGCTGGATGCCGCCCAATAAAAAGAAGCCTTCGCTTTCAGCGGAAGGGAATGCACTCTCTGTGCCTCTGTATTGAATCTTCGAGTTCCAATAAAAAAGTAGACATCCACGGAGATCTTTGTTATTCTGTGATGAAATTATAACAGTGCCCTGAGCATATAGGACAACGGATGAATAGAAGATCACCAATCCCTGATTCGCCAATAGATCGCTTAAAGGAAATCTCCACATGGATCTCCTCTGTGCTTGACCTGGATGAACTTCTGGAGCTCATCATAGAAAAAGCCACCCGGATGATGCAGGCCAAGGCCAGTTCTCTGCTGTTATTGGATCAAAAGACCAGGAAGCTTTACTTTAAGGTGGCCACAGGCGAGAAAAAGGAAGAAGTCAGGAAATATGAGATTAACCTGGGCCAGGGGATCGCCGGTTTTGTGGCAGAAAAAGGAGAACCCCTCCTCATTCCCGATGTCAGTAAAGACCCCCGATGGGACAAGAGAATAAGCGAATCCATAGGCTTTCAGACTCGTTCGATAGCCTGTGTGCCAATGAAGGTGCGTGGCGAGATAATTGGGGTCGTTGAAATCATCGATAAGGAAGACGGGAGCCCCATCCGGTATGAAGATATGAAAACATTGACAGTCTTCGCCGAGATGGCCTCTTTAGCGATCTGCAAAGCACGAAAGATCGAACAAGTCAAAAGGGAGAATAGAGATCTTAGAGAAGAGCTTGGAAATAAATACCAGATCATAGGGGGGAGTAAGGGCTTACAGAAAGTCATATCCGACGCTTTCAAGGTAGCCAACTCGAAAACCGCCACCCTGATTCTGGGAG
>JAQYVG010000522.1 GCA_030145595.1 Desulfobacterales bacterium
TATCAGACAGGTTCGGCTCTGATCACCTTAGGCCATATGCCAAGAGGATATTTAGCCCGCATTTCTCATCGTGAGAAAACCGGGTTAGAAGCTATCTCAAAAATTCAGATCGCGTTCAAGGACAAGCCCTCCAGAGACGGGTAAAGCGGGCGCCGATCCACAGTCGTCTGCTTATAGACCGAGACAGGGAGATAAAATGTTAGGAACGATAGTAAACACGCTGGCCATTGGGGCCGGGAGCCTTTTAGGCCTGTTGTTAAAAGGCGGGATACCCCGCAAATATAATGTCACCATGATGCAGGCCCTCAGCCTGGCCGTGATACTGGTCGGTTTGCAGATGGCATTCAAATCGAATCAGATTCTGGTGGTGATTTTTAGCCTGGCCATCGGCAGTGTCGTCGGTGAATTTTTAAGCATTGAAGCGCGGTTGGACGCCTTGGGGCGACGACTCGAAGCCCGGTTTTCAAAAAACGGCCAAGGGATTTCACATGGATTTGTTGTCGCCAGTTTGGTCTTTTGTGTGGGCTCGATGGCGATCGTCGGATCGTTGGAAAGTGGTTTGACCGGTAATCATCAAACCTTGTTTGCCAAGTCGGCCCTGGACGGCATTGCTTCAATCATATTTGCACCCTCTCAGTTTACAACACCATCGCCCAAGAGAAGCATCCTCACAATTTTGAGAAACATTACAATGACCATACTTGGCTTTGAAAGAAATGAGATCAATGAAACGCTTGTCAAAACCCAACCCTTTCCTTTCGTACTAGAGACCACTTGAAATCTGCATCGTTCAAGCGCTGAATTTGTTCATCAGATAGTTTTGTTCTTGGCTTTTGATTGTTTTG
>JAQYVG010000523.1 GCA_030145595.1 Desulfobacterales bacterium
ATTTTCATGTGTTCTTTGTATAAATGTTTCAGATCCTGCTGAGATATTTTGAAAGATTGCTGGAGTCCCATGATTTGGAAGTAGTCTGTATGGGATTGCTGGGAGAAGAATCTACGGGAATTAACTTGGATGGTGTACCTGCAGTGAGAAGCAACCAATTTTGAGTTTATATTTTTGATCATTTTGCAATTTTGCATTCTTGAGCCAAGCGATCCCCAGCAGTGAATAATAGGTGTCTAGTGGAATCTTGTGAGAATGGATGGGGATTGGCTGAGGAGGGAACCGTTTCACGTACGTACAGACTCACTCGTCATGTTGGCGTTGTTGTTGCGTTGTTCTCAAGCGCTCATTTTTAGTTAAGCGCTCGCGCGCACCACAGCACACCAAACATGCAATCAACAATCAACAATCAACAATCAACAATCACACACACATCTTCAATTGATTACAAAGATCTCTTTCGGATCAAGTTCTGAACCCAAGCACCTGCGAGGTCAATTTTTTGACATCTCCCTGATTTGATACAGCTATCTCCATGATAAAATCACAGGCAACACATTATCGAGAAACACTGATACGTGTACCAATAGGCACCCTGGTGAAGAGCTGGCTACTCCTCCTCATCTTAATCAGCACATGCCATGAAAACGCTGCGTCTCTCTCATCATCGTCGAATTCAAAGACAAACAGTAAAAGCAACATCTTGGTATCAGGAGGACTCGCCAATCTCGGAAATACGTGCTATCTAAATTCTCAACTAGAATGTGCTTATCACATACCCCACCTACGAAAAATAGTTGTCAGTCCTACAGAC
>JAQYVG010000524.1 GCA_030145595.1 Desulfobacterales bacterium
GTTGGCTTCAATGCAATAACTGGGACTGGAATGAAATTACTTATGAAAGCAGTGGCTGAGAATTCAAACCTTGTTTCGTTAACTATTTCTGGAAATGCCATTGATGTTGGTTCCGCCAAAGCAGTAGCATATGCTCTTGCTCACAACTCATCATTAAAGTCGATATATTTGGATCACTGTGCGATCCCAAGGGAGGGGGAGCGGCATATCGCTGCAGGAATTGTCTCAAATAGTAATACAGTTTTGGAAGTGCTAACAGGCTTTCTGATCGGTGGTAAGTCAAACATGCCTTCTTCTTGTGGCTGCTCTATAGAAAGCGTATTGCTCACAACAGTCTAACCCCACAGGCAATGTAGTCTCTTTGGGACTTCCAGTCTCTCTCGAGCGATGGTCAAATGAACAAGTGCTAAAATTCATTTTATTCATGTGGAATCAAATGCGACAGGAGCAACTTGAAAATTCCACTGACAAGGGCTTTGACCCATTGAATCTACTTCCTTCTTCACAGGCTGGCAGTAAAAAATCAGGACCACTGGATCCAGCAACCGTTGTTGCTGTTGCCAAGAGAGCGTTTGAAACTCTCAATCCATCTGAGGACGAAGTATTATTTCAAGGAGTCGGTGCACGGAATGGAGTATCTTTTGATTGCCCTCTAACGGAAGATGCGGTGATCATGGAGGCTGGCGGGGCCTTCACTCCAACATCTCAACATGATGCACAGTGTCAGTCAATGCATCTCGAAAATGATCACTGTACTGTAAATCCACAGAGTTCACCTATTCCACACGATTTGTTTGTCACAAACTCCCAGCCTCCTCTT
>JAQYVG010000525.1 GCA_030145595.1 Desulfobacterales bacterium
ACATCCATCGCCTAGACAAGCATTCGCAATGGCTGTCCGGATCTTACTACATTTTCAACTGTTGGATATGGTACGATCACTATTAGAGGTATTATGGTTTGCACTCATTTACAGCGAACGCTTTACCAGTCCATCCATCACCAAGACATGGTCACCTTTTTGGCGAATCATATATCTATTGATGAGCAACGAGTGCATACAGATTTGCTTGGCACTCATTTCGTAAAGCACGAAAAGAATGCTCCTTCCCGATGCAGAAGTTCATTTCCAAATGGCTGAGTGGAGATACCGCAACTGGACTTGTCATGAAGCGCAGAAAACAACGCCTACACGCCCATTGCCCAATCTGCGGTGAGGACGATGAACACCTTCTTCATGTCCTGATTTGCCCTGATACAACCTCGGTTGACTTTCGCAAACCTTTGCTAACTGAACTAGAGACCTGGCTCATTGAAGAAGACACTCACCCCGATATAACTGAGTACCTCATGACCGGTTTGACCTCTTGGTTCGACGATCCGTTCGGTACAGAACCGGCAATCCGATCAAATGTATGTTCAATTCGACAGGCAGCTTCCCTCCAGTCCCAGGAAATTGGATGGTATGCCTTTCTCTGTGGTTTCATAGTGGAACCTCTGGTCACCTGCCAACAATCGCACTACTCTTCCACCCAATCCAGACGACGAGGAGAAAGATGGGCAATACGCCTCATTCACAGATGTTGGAAAATCTTACACCTCATTTGGATGCACCGGAATACAGCGCTACATGAATCTGAAGCACACCAAAATAACAGAGGCGCAATACATCTCCCACTCGT
>JAQYVG010000526.1 GCA_030145595.1 Desulfobacterales bacterium
GTGCTAAAACGATCGTAACTACAATAAACAACTTTTTCATTTTTTCCTTCCCCCTTCTTTGTTTAGCAAAAAACCCCTGATTTGATTAATTTATACAACACGCGAATATCATGCCAAACTACTGGAATATAAGCGTGAGGGTTTTCTTAACCCAAACTAAAATTGAGTAAAAACCGAATTCGATGTATCCGGATTCGGTATATTGGTGCTAGTTCAGTGTGACACTTTTCAAGTTCTATGCCTCTGTCGGCGAAGAAAAAAAGAACGTGATTGATATAGAATACAAAAACAAACTCCCAATAATTTATTATTAATTACCTGTATTAATAAACAATGTCAATACTTTAGAAAGGGTATTTGGGTGGGGAGAAAATGGGTATTGAATATACCCCTTACATAAAATGCGATTAAGTCAAAGCATCCTATTTGGTGTAATTTTATTCCAACCAAATGATATCTTTAATGTAGATTAGGTTTCCCAATCTCAAACACCGGTGGACTGTCTTGGATGCTTGATGGAGGGCAGAAATCATAAATTTTCGTTCCAGAGGCCTGACCGCAAGATATGGGATTTTTCGACTTCAGCTCAGACCTGTAACTGAGGGTATGGTCAGAGTGGATGCTGTCCGCTCTAATGCCTGCTCTAACTGAACATATGCATCGCATAATTTAACTGCCTTTTTGGGCTGAATTCCCCTGGCAATAATGAGCATTGTCCTTAGCCCTTCATGCGGGGAGATCTCACCACAACCGACACCGTCATAGGTCTCATTCCATTTGCGGGCAACGGCAAAGCCCCAATCCTGTTTCCTATTGT
>JAQYVG010000527.1 GCA_030145595.1 Desulfobacterales bacterium
GTAGATTCGATGAAACAGATTAAAACCTACAGCACTGACCGGAACTAAATATACGAATACTGGTACTAGCATAAATATGATAGCACGATGGAGGAAGAAGCGAAGAGAAAAGGCCATAAAAGAATCCACAGTTCTTCCTAGCACATTCCAGCAGCTATTCCAGCCCAACGGTTCTTTCACCTCGCCCCATTCACAATCACAACTCCCTGCTGGCTCTCATGTTAGACAAACCCCCTGGCAATCACCAAAGCCAGGTTCTATCAATTGTATTCCGAGAATGAATGGCGTTAACCCAAACACAGTCGGTTGTACGACGTTTCTCATGGTGAGCTAGTCTTGTATTCTTGTTTTCTCTTTGAATGATGCTTGATGCTTGATGCTTGATGCTTGATGCTTGATGCTTGATGCCTTACCACCTATATGATACCAGATCACTGACACCTAACTATACTTTCCCCTCTTGTCGAATTTCATTGATTATGCCAAGGGCGGACAATATTACCCGGGAAAAGACAAACATCGGCTGCACTTGAGGAGACGCACCCTCTGGTACCGCATCTTCTGGTCTTCCACCTACCGTCGCTTACTGTCTTCGATTGTGCTTAGTTATCTACTCTTCTTTTATTTCCTGAGCCCTGGGCTCGAATTAATTTTACGCTATGGAAAGATTTTGTCAAATCATGATCGCGATCCTTCGTCAGTTGTCGCTTCGGCAATGAGGAATCATACAGGGGCTGAGCATGAGGTCGCTGGGAGGGGATTCAAGAAATTTAAGAAACCATTACACGTTGCAAAAGAAGATGCCAAGAACATAAT
>JAQYVG010000528.1 GCA_030145595.1 Desulfobacterales bacterium
CTCCACAACCTCCGCGGGAGCACCAAATCTCCTCGTGCACGCATTATGCAGTGCGTTGCTCGTCCCCTCCTTCAACAATTCCGGTCCGCCAATCTGTATCATGGCCTGGATGACGTGGACGGGCGCGCGGTAGGAGCAGGCTTCGTGGAGGCAGGTCCATACGTCGTTGTATTTGTACATAAGGCTTTCGATTTTTTTCTTTTCGGTTGCGTTGGATCTGAGGAATAGTTTTACTTCGTTCCATTTTCGTTCGTAGCATAAGTTTATGGCTTTGGGTGGGTAGGAGTTGCTTGTGCAGTTTCCCATTTTGAATTGTTGATTGTTGATTGTTGATTGTTGATTGTTGATTGTTGATTGGATGAGAAGGGTGAAGGTAGGTAGGCAAGGTAGGTAAGGTTTGTACCTTGTACTGACAGACTGCACTTTTGTTTATTAAACTGGCTGATGACTGCACACTCCTACTAATTGAAGGCTTGTGTTTATTAAACTGGCTGATGGGGTGGTCTTGTCTGGCAATTAATTACACAAATGTATGCATAGTTCCGAGTCAATTTGCTAAAATAACAACTATTCACTGCGGTGTCAAGAATCTAAATAAAGTAATCAGACCAAGACCAACAACGCAACGGTGTGACTCCCACGACAAGAAGAATAAATTTGAAGTTTTTATGTTTGAAGATACCAGTCGCCGCACACGACGACAGATGTTCTCATCATGTTCAAGTAAGCTTCAAAATAACAAATGAAAAGGGAAAGAAAGAGGGACAACAAAAAACACAAAAACACATCCAAACCTTGTCCAAACAACAAAT
>JAQYVG010000529.1 GCA_030145595.1 Desulfobacterales bacterium
AATCTTGGTGTCTTGGTGCCTTTGTGGCTATTCTTTCCGGTTTCTCCGGGTTGGGTTTTAGCTATAGACGCTAAGCTCTGCGTTAATTCCGCGATTGATTTTGCCCCTCTTATTTTATTCTTTTCCTTGTTGGCACAAGATGTGCTTATTAAATTTTGATGAATTCAAGAAAAAATCGAATTCATCAAGTGTTTGGTGTTTAGTATTTTGTGTTTTGTTTTAAATATTCGCTGATACGCAAACTTGCATGCCTGTCAGCATACAGACTAGATCACCAAACACTAATAACTAATAAATTGGAGGTAAAACAATGCAAAAGTTGAGACAAAAACTTGGAGTCTTGCCGGCAGGAGTTGTGTTTTGTTTGATCCTGTGTATGCCGGTTCTGTTATCTGCCCAGAATGCACGCAATCGTTATCGAAATCCTGAAGGCGTGTATATAAAATTGACCAAAGATTTCTATGAAGCTTTAAAAAATGACGGCTCCGGGGGAGCCAAAGTCTATACCAATGATCCCTCAGATGAATATTTAAAACAGATCGCTATTTCTGCTAAATTTATGGTTGAAACCAACCTGGAAATTTTAAAACAACAGGAGAGAATGAACCAAATGCTTGATTCTCTCTTAAAAGGCAAAAAGAAATAATCAATAGTGTAACAGTTCAGCCATTCGGCACCCCGGTTAAATAGCTTTCAGATTTAACGGGGCAGGCAAAAAGACCGCTATGCTTGAAGAGCGCTACGCTTTAGGATCGCTTCGCTTAAGGGGAAAAAGTCTTTTTATCAATACCCCTCAAGGCCGCCAGG
>JAQYVG010000052.1 GCA_030145595.1 Desulfobacterales bacterium
CGGTAAGGGTAGGCAATATTATAGTGGAGCCCGCGACTCTCTTTGCGGTGCCGGGCACATTTTATAATCAGTTCTGCCACGGTAGCTATATTTCTCAGCTCAATAAGGTCGGACGACACCCTAAAGTCCCAGTAATACTGATGGATTTCTTTTTGAATTATTTCAATGCGCCGTTTTGCCCTTTCCAGGCGCTTGTCTGAGCGAACGATCCCGACGTAGTTCCACATGCAACGGCGGATCTCATCCCAGTTGTGTGCAACCATAATATGTTCATCACTGTCAGTTGTGCCGACGTCATCCCAGGGCGGAGGATCAGGTATGGAACTTGCGTCTATGGTTTGGATGTCTTTTGAGGCCTGTACGGCGGCTTTGTTAGCATAAACCAGGGCCTCGATCAGAGAGTTACTGGCCAGCCTGTTCGCTCCGTGCAGCCCTGTGCAGGCAGTTTCACCGGCGACATACAGCCGGTTTAGATCGGTGCGACCGAACATATCGGTGGCAACGCCGCCGCACATATAATGGGCGGCGGGCACAACCGGTAGAGGTTCGGCTGTCATATCGAAGCCGAAAGCGAGACATTTTTGGTATAAATTTGGGAAACGGGTTTTAATAAATTCGGAATCTTTGTGAGAGATATCCAAAAATACCGAATCATCACCGCTTTTTTTGAGTTCAGTGTCAATGGCGCGGGCCACAATGTCACGGCAAGCCAGATCCTTTTGGGGATCATATTGGTGCATGAAGGGGTTGCCGGCGGAGTCTATGAGAACACCTCCTTCACCTCTGACGGCTTCTGAAATCAAAAAGTTTTTAGCATCTGCGTGATACAGGCAGGTGGGATGAAACTGGACGAATTCAAGGTTGGCTACCGTAGCGCCGGCGCGATAGGCCATGGAAATGCCGTCACCGGTAGCGATATCAGGGTTGCTGGTGTATAGATAAACCTTGCCGGCGCCGCCGGTGGCCAAGAGTGTGATCTGGGCGCAAAAAGTTTTTACCTGGTTAGTATTGCTGTCAAGAACATAGGCTCCAGAGCAGTAGTCTTCATGGGTGGTGGTGATAAGCCCCCTTTTCATACGTTTTGAAATAGTAATCAGATCTATGGCAACATGATCTTCAAACACGGCAATCCGGTCATGATTATTAACGTGGTCGACCAGAACTTTCGCGATTTCCATGCCTGTCATGTCCTGGGCGTGGACAATACGCTTGTGTGAGTGTCCGCCTTCACGACCAAGATCAAGATTGAGCGATTTATCGTCTGATTGTGCTTTTTTTTTAATATTGAATTGGACGCCCAGATTGACCAGGTCACGGATTCTTGCGGGTCCGTTTTTAACGACTATCTCGGCAACGTCCCGATTGCACAGACCGTCCCCGGCAGCGAGGGTGTCCTGGATGTGAAGATCAAACGAGTCGAGTTGATCGAAAACAGAAGCAATACCGCCCTGGGCCAGTGTGGTGTTACTGTCCCAGAGCCCTTTTTTTGTCACCAGAGCAACACTGCCGAGCTCCGCCACCTTAAGGGCAAAAGTAAGGCCGGCAACACCGCTGCCGATAATTAGAAAGTCGGTTTTAACATCCATAATACTACCAATCAACCCGGATAAACCGGAACCAATAAAAAATTCATCACGAAAGGACGAAATTACGAAAACACGAAAAACATATTTAAATCATAGTGAAATTTCGTGTTTTCGTGATTACTAAAAAAGTTTTTCCACAAACAGTACAAATTTTACGACTAAGGAACTGATTGAGTCTTTGTTCAATCAGGACAAATTCGTTTACAGAAAAGATGATCGCCGGCGCTGACGTTTAGCGCTATAGCCCATTAAAAATCCAACAAAAAGTACGGCAGCACCACTTAAAAACCAATGGATATATTGACGCCTTTCAAGTTTTGAAAGCTCCTCTTCAAGTCTTTCAATTTCTTTTTGCTGATCACTAAGCCGGGCTACGGAATTTTTAGAGCCGGCTTGAAGCTTTAACAGGTTAGCCGATTTGCTCTTCTTGAGAGTTTCATAAGACGCTTGAAGAGCGGTTATCGTTTTTTCGCTAACGGCTAATTCTGCCTTAAGCTTCTGGCTCTCATCTTTAAGCTTGGAAATTGCAGGATAAGGGGAGTCGGCGAGGGCTAGCAGGGCTTCATGTTTTTCTTTCAATTTTTCCAGCTCAATACGGTTCGGTAGTTTAGAAGTAAGAAAACGGCTGACCACCCAGCCTTCCTTGCCATTGGGCAGGCGGACCCTGGTCCACTGATCAGCCGGTTCGAGTACTTCCACCATTTTTCCTGATTTTATCATTGCTATAATTTTATGATCAATTCCCTGTCCGGTCCTGAGCGTTATCTCAGCGAGATCGCTGACATACATTGTCTCAGCCTGGACCACTGTTGAAAATGAAATTAACAACACTCCAATAAAAACAAGATGTCTCATTTGCCGTATTCTCCATATAAATATGTTAAACAGTAAATTCCACATTATTTTGTGTTGAAATAGCCGATCTGTCAATAATTTCTTTTAAAATGTCAAAATTTATGATAATCCAGGTTAAAAAGCTGCATTAAAAAAGGTGAGATTTCATGATAGCATATGATCTGCAATGTGCTGATGGACATTGTTTTGAGGGTTGGTTTGAAGATGCTCAAGCCTATGAAGATCAGAAAGCAAAGGGGCTGATTTCATGCCCGGTTTGTAACGTCGCTTCAGTTGCCAGGATTCCTTCCACTTTTGCCATTAAATCATCACAGAGCGTCAAAGAGGTTTCCGATCAACAAGCTGATTTAGTTGCAATCGGACAGAAGATAGTTGAATTTGTGGATAATAATTTCGACGATGTTGGTTGCGATTTTGCCAAAGAAGCTTTGAAAATGCATTACGGTGCAGCCGAGCCAAGAAATATAAGGGGTATAAGTACCAAGGAAGAAGAGGAAACATTACAAAATGAAGGGGTGCAGTTTTTCAAATTTCCGAAGCCCGAGCCGCTGGATACTGACGCCTAACCTATTGCCCATCCATAAATGGTCTTTTTGCCCAATCTCTTCGTTATGCTCAAAAAATAATCCTCGGAATATCAACTATATGCCTGTGGTTATTTTTTTCGCATGCCTTGATCTTGAACAAAAATCCTCATTTATGGATGAACACTAACTTACATATTTTATGAGTCTGATTTTATGTCGGCTCCCCATTCTCTTAAATTTTTCACAATAAATTCTACAACTTTTTGATGGGTCGCCCGGCCGCTGCCTTCCACCACCAAAGGTTCTCCAAACTTCAGATAAAGGGGTTTGCGGGGGTCAACCTGCCCCAAATCCTTAATGAATCTGCCGTTCTTTTGAAAGTCCGTCTTCAATGCAACCGGTAGTACCGGCACGCCTGCTTTACGCGCCAGCTTGATTCCCAGTGAGTTGAAAGATGCTGCATCAAAAGTATCATTGCGCGTCGCCTGGGGAAAGACGACTACGGATCGACCGCTTGCAAGGAAAGCCTGCCCTTGGGCCAGAACCGTTTTCAGGTCCTCACGGGGGCTGCGTCTGGTAACCGCTATGGGGTCAACCGCACACATAATCGAACCGAAAAGCGGATATTTGAGAAGTCCCTCCTTGACCACAAAGGTTATGTGGTTGAATGCAAGCAAAACGCAGGGCAGAATCATTGTGTCTATCAGACTCATGTGGTTGGCAACGTAGACCAGTGGTCCCTGTTGTGCAGCCATCGGGCTCAATCCGGACACATTAAATATGCCGCCGGCGGCCTCGACGACTCTGAAAACATCCAGTGAGCCGCTGGCCCAAGCCTTACGATTATACCGCCCTTTGCGAGCGGTGACGCTTTCCTTCAAAACGACGGCAACCAAGCGGGAGTAATAAGTAAATGTGGCCCAGCCGGGCAGGTTTTCCACCAGAAAGCGAGGCCTGGGGGGGCTTTGATAGCCGTAAGTTGTCCTGAGTATATGCCAAAAGCGGTCTATCTTCATACGTTTTTTTGATTACCAGCGCAACAGAATTGAGCCGTAGGTCAGACCTGCTCCGAAAGCATCGAACAAAATGGTTTGCCCTTTTTTGATCCGGCCGTCGCGCACGGCTTCGTCAAGGGCCGTCGGAACGGTTGCGGCGGAGGTGTTGCCATAACGATCAAGGTTAATCACAACCTTTTCCATAGGTAAATGGAGTCGCTTGGCTACGGCTTCGATGATCCTGATATTAGCCTGGTGAGGAACGAACCAATCCAGATCATCAACCGTCATCTGGTTTTGTTTTAAGGCGCGGACAGCAAAATCTTCGAGAGTCTTGACGGCGGTTTTAAATATATCTTTGCCTTTCATCTTGATTTTATGAAGGTGTTGGGAATATCGCTCAGGGGTCAGTTCCATATTCGAACCCCCGGCAGGAATATATAAGAGTTCCCAAAGATTTCCATCGGAATGCAGGTGGCAGGAAAGAATCCGGCGAGAAGATTTCGCCGGCACCTGTTCTACGATTGCCGCTCCGGCGCCGTCGCCGAACAGAATACAAGCGTCGCGGTCTTGCCAGTTTAAAATGGAACTGAAAACTTCACCACCAACTACCAACGATGTTTTCGCTTGACCTGTACGTACAAACTGTTCGGCAATTGCCAATCCATAGACAAACCCCGTGCAAGCTGCATTAATATCAACCGCCCAGGCCCGTGAAGCGCCTATCTTATGCTGAAGCCAGCAGGCCGTGGAAGGAATCAGCGTGTCGGGTGAGCAGGTGGCATAGATAATCTGATCAATGTCTTGGGGTTTCTTCCCCGCCATTTCAAGAGCCTTTTGGGCGGCCTTGCACCCTAAAGAAGAATTGTGTTCAGCAGGGTTTTCAACATTAGAAAGGCGTCTTTCCCGAATCCCTGTTCTCTCCCGAATCCACGTATCGTTGGTTTCAACTCCCAATTTAGTGAGCTTTTGAGCTAAATCATCATTGGTTATACGACTTTCAGGGAAAGCCGAACCGGTGCCGGTAATTCTAGCCGCAAATTCCATTGGTTTATTCCAAGGACCTGGTCAGTTTGGATACTCTTTGAGTATAAGAGTTGCGTTTGTTCCTCCAAAACCGAAAGAGTTGGTCATAGCCGTCCTGACGTCGGCCCTGCGACTGACATTAGGAACATAATCAAGGTCGCACTCCGGGTCAGGATTATCTAAATTTATCGTCGGGGGAATTACACTGTTATAAATCGTAAGCGCCGTGAAAACCGCCTCAACCCCACCGGAAGCGCCTAAAAGATGACCGGTCATCGATTTGGTTGAACTGATGGGTATCAGCGGCGCCTTTTCCTTGAAAACAGATTTAACAGCTATGGTTTCATAAAGGTCGTTGAGCGGCGTTGAGGTGCCGTGGGCATTAATGTAATCGATTTCGGTATAAGCGATTCCCGCATCGACGAGGGACGCCTCCATACAACGGGCGGCGCCTTCACCATCCGGGGAAGGGGCGGTCATGTGAAATCCGTCTCCGCTCATTCCATAGCCGATGATTTCAGCATAAATCCGGGCGTGCCGGACCAGAGCCCTGTCCAGCGATTCCAGGATAAGAATACCGCAGCCTTCTCCCACAACAAAACCGTCACGGTCCCGATCAAAGGGACGGGATGCCTTCTGTGGCTCTTCGTTACGGGTGGAAAGAGCCTTCATGGCATTAAAACCGGCAACGCACGTGGGAGTGATAACCGATTCCACACCCCCTGTTATCATCGCATCAGCAGCGCCTGTCTTGATGATTTTGTAAGCTTCTCCAATTGCATGGGTGCCGGCTGCACAGGCCGTGGCAATAGATGAATTGGGGCCCTTGGCGCCAAGATGGATCGAAACCATGCCCGGTGCCATATTGCCGATCATCATGGGAATAAAAAACGGGCTCACCCGTCTGGGGCCCTTCGTGTCCAGAGTCCTGCTTGTTTGTTCGAGCATCAAAAGACCGCCCAGGCCGCATCCTGTAAGAACACCAACCCGCTCGGCATTGGACTTGTCGATGACCAAACCGGAATCTTCCAGAGCCATCCGGGATGCGGCGACGGCATAAGCGATAAAAGTCTCTGTCCGCCGGGCCTCTTTTTTAGGAAGATAATCTTCGGCCTGAAAACCTTTTACCTCCCCGGCGATCTTTGTGTTGAAATCAGACGCGTCGAACCGGGTTATTTCGGCGATCCCCGATTTGCCGGCAGACAGGGCGGACCAATTCTCATCGACTCCGATGCCAAGGGGAGTTATAAGCCCCAACCCTGTGACAACAACTCGTTTTTCCAAAATGCCCCCTTATTTGAGACCTTTGAAATTTGTTCAGGAAATATGTGGATTATTGCGCTTCAATATAATCAAAGGCATCCTTGACTGTCAGCAGTTTTTCAGCTTCTTCATCAGATATATCAATCTCAAATTCCTCTTCCATGGACATGATCAGCTCAACGAGATCCAGAGAATCAGCGCCCAAGTCATCCACAAATGACGCCTCCGGCACAACTTCATCCAAGTCTACACTTAATTTGTCGGCAATGATCTTTCTTACTTTCTCCTGTACAGACATCTAAATCACCTCCTTTTACATATACATACCACCACTTATATGAATAACCTGTCCTGTAATGTATGACGCCCTTTCAGAAGCCAGAAAGGCAACAACACCGGCCACATCTTCGGGCTCTCCCGCACGTCCCAGCGGGACCTGGTTCAGCATTGCGTTCCTGGCCTTTTCGGGCAGTGATGCCGTCATATCTGTTTCAATAAAACCGGGTGCAACTGCATTAACCGTAATGCCACGTGATGCAAGTTCTTTTGCAGTAGTTTTGGTCAGTCCGATTAAGCCGGCTTTTGAAGCCGAATAATTTGCCTGGCCCGCATTGCCGGTTACGCCCACAACCGATGCTATGTTTACAATACGACCATATCGCTGCTTCATCATGGCCTTGGCGGCAATCTTCGTACATACAAAAGCACCCTTTAAGTTTATATCTAAAACAGCATCCCAGTCATTTTCTTTCATGCGAACCAAGAGTCCGTCTTTGGTAATACCGGCATTGTTGACAAGAACATCTATCCGTCCGGTTGCCTCCAGTACTTCTTCGAAAAAGCCTGTGACCTCATCTTTTACTACAATATTAACACTTTTGCTGACTGCCGTACCTTGAGCTTCGGCTACAAGTCTTTCTGTTTCCGCGGCAGCTTCCATTTCAGCAGCAGGGTCGTTTGGTGAAAAATAATTAAAATAAATATGTGTATCCGGTGCTGCCAGGGCAAGACAAATGGCCCTTCCAATACCCCTTGAGCCACCGGTAACTACCACAGTCTGCTTGTTTTGTTCCGTCATGATAACCTCTCAAACAGTTTGGTTTTTTTATTCTTCGATTTCAACCACTTTGCGTCCCTTGTAAGTGCCGCAGCTGGGGCACGCGTGGTGGGGGAGGCGGGCTTCTCCGCAATCGGAGCAGGGCGTCGGATTTGTAGCGGTAATTTTCTGGTGGGTGCGTCGTTTGTTGCGTTTTGACTTAGATTTCTTGCGCTTAGGTACAGCCATGAGTAAAAGTCCTTTTTAACTAATTGTAATTATGTTAATTATTGGTAACAGCGACGTCTCAGCAAAAGTTAAAACATTAGTAATTAAAACCCAAAGGATTGTCAAGAAATTTTTCATGCAGTTTTTAGGTTTGATTGCATCCAAGTCCTGAATGTACAGATAATGTTGGATTTCAATATGAAAACCAACTTGAAATCATTAGACAATATTTCCTGCTGGCTGCTTGTGCTCCAGACCGAATGACGACCAAAACACGCATGCAACATCAAAACAAGCGGATGACCTCAAAAAGCAAAACATAACCAGCTTTACTTATTACTAATATGTATTTAAATGGATAAGTAAAACAATAGCAATTTCATTGCTCGAGTCCTGATTTAAAACGATTTTATATCTTGACTGATATCGCGCTTTTGTGTATCTGAAAACTACTTAGTGCATAAATGCATTTATGAATGGGCACTAGTTTGAGCGAATGAGGGATCGTCTAACGGCAGGACGACGGGTTCTGGTCCCGTTAATCTAGGTTCGAATCCTAGTCCCTCAGCCAAAAAATCAAAGGGTTACAGAAAACTATCTGTAACCCTTTAGTCTTTTATCATCAAGTGGAACCCCGGAAATAGCCGGGAGTTGGGTCTTGATCAAGGCCCATGAATTGCAGCAAACCCTCTATTTAACTTGAATTGAGCAATTTTTTACTAGAATCTCACCATGATTTAAAGCAAAATGATCTAGGGCAAAATAATTTTAGATTCAATTAATTACCTCCGGCACCGCCGGAGGCAAACCATCCTTAATTATTTTGCCCTCAATTATTTTGCTAACAAAGTATAGGGGAGACCTTTGAAAAATGTTCAAAAGTCTCAAGGTAAACCAAGCGGCTGCTACCCACTGATCCGTTTTCTCAATTTTCCAGAGCTCTTAAACGTAACAACTTTCCTTGGTGCCAGCATCAAGTCCTCACCAGTCGCCGGATTCCTGCCTTTCCGTTCCTTTTTCTGCTTTACACAGAATTTGCCGAATCCGCTAATCAATACATCCTCACCGGATGCCAAAGTGCTTTTCATGACTCCAAGAAGTGTTTCGACTGTTTCAGTGGATTGTTTCTTTGAGAGTCCGTTTTTGATACTGATTGCTTCGATGATTTGAGCTTTGGTGAGTGTCATGATGGGTTCTCCTTCGTATATAAGTTAATAATTCAATATTCAGTTAACATTCTGAATGTCAAGAACTTTTTTGATTATATCTTACCTGGATTTTGCAAGCGTCGATTTTGCCGCATATACAAGGCGCAGGGCATACAGCTGTAGTGTGCTACCGCAAATGCCCTGCAACGCAGTAGATGCGGTTAAATCGACACTTGCAAGAATCAGGTTATGAGATCCAAAAGCTGTATGGGTTTTTCAATAATGGCACGTGCCCCATTTTCTTTGAGCTCTTTTACAGGGCGAAAACCCCAAGCTACTCCTACCGGAAACATTCCGGCAGAAACGGCAGTTTTCATATCTATAGCTGTATCTCCAAGGTAGATAAAATTGGATGGTGATATTGTCAGTTTTTCGGCAATTTCAAGAGCGCCCAGCGGATCGGGCTTACGAGGAACTGAAGTGCGTTGCCCGAAAACAACATCGAAATCCCAATTTGACAAAAGGGATGCTACACAGTCTCTTGTAAGAGGATCAGGCTTGTTTGATAAAATTGCACGTTTTAAATTTCGTTCATTCAATGCATCCAACATTTCCGCAATGCCATCGTAAGGCTTAGACTTAACACTATAATTATGCCTGTAATCTTCGACAAATTCTTTTAAGCACGTATTTATGAGGTCTTCATTTCGTTTTTCTTGGGGTAATGCACGTGTGAAAAGGACTTTTACACCTTCACCAATAAATTGGTAGTAGGTTGAAATAGGATGTATGGGGAAACCTCTATTGGATAGAACCCTATTTGCAGCATCACCAATATCATCTACTGTATTAATCAAAGTGCCATCGAGGTCAAAAAGTACTGCTTCATATTTCATCATTTATTTTCCTCGGAATATCTTAATTTACTCAAAGATCAAGCTGTCCCCACAACATATAATCAAGGAGTAACAAATGAGCCGGTTTCGAAAGTTAACACAAACTATCTGGCATTGCCAGTATCATTTTTATGGGTGTCCAACCCTAATTGTTTCAAAACACAATTAGGGAGGGGCAGGGCTCAGGGGGCAGAAAATGAGCTTTGCTTTATAAGTTACATCTCATTTAGCCTGGCGTTATAAAATTCAGATCAAATTTGTTTTCTGACCCCCGACCCCTGACAACTTTCAATTGAGCTTTTTTCGCTCAATTGAGTTAAATCTTTCATGGTTAACCCCCTTATTTTTAAAAATTAAATATAGTCCAAGATATGCCGTCGGTTGCTAATATTAAAGCTTACCCCGGGCCGTGCCGATAAACAAAGATAGGTTCCTGCATGTGGCATGCGGTTTGCACTAAGATTTAATATGGCAATAAAAGGCGCATACGGCTCGCAAGCCATAGTATCTGTTTGCAGGGTAACCGGATTTGATTAAGGCTCGCTTTTGGCCTTTTGATTGCGGGGTTTCAGCGGTTGTGACTTGATGCCGGGCTACTGGGACGGTTTACAATTTTACGAATGAAAGGGCAATACAATGCCGATTTATGAGTATGAGTGTCAAAATTGTGGTCACGTTTTTGAAGAAATAGCCATCAGGCACCAAAGCTTTGATAAGCTGGTATGCCGCAGGTGCCAAGGTTACGGTAAGCGCATAATATCCCAGAACAGTTTTCAACTCAAGGGCCGGGGTTGGAGTAAGGATAGTTATAACGCCGGCCCGGAACAACGGCCCGCTGCATAATTCTAGTGCGTCCGCAAGCAGCAGGCAGAACCTATTCTTTTGACAGCCCTTTTCGGAGAGTATTTCGCTGGTGGGTAAAGATTAAATCGATCAGCATTTTTTGCTGGCTTTTTTCGATGTCGGTGAAATGAAGAGCAAAATTAGTTCGGTTGGTTACAGGATGTTCCCCCAGCCTGCTTACCTGCGCCTCATCAACATGCACTCTAAAAACTTTCTCTTCAGATGGAAAAGTAAGTTCAATATTCCTTAGCTTGCCCCCGACTTTAAAGACGGAAACGTTTGGATCTTCCATATCGAGATTGACAGGCATAACAAGGGCTCCTCCCTGGCTAATGTCAATAACATTCATTTCCAGCCTGTCCAAGCTTCTGCTAATATACATTTTTGTGCCCAGAGGAGGTGTCATTCTGAAATTTTGTCTTCTCTGTATGCGAGTTATGACTTCTGGAAAGCGTATGCATATTTCGCTGTGTATAGTCGCTTTGCCGGTTGTTCTGAAGGTGTAAACCAGATTATCATTGCCAACAAATTCGAAGTGAAAGCGACAGTTATCATCATTAGCGACAGCTTTCGTAAAACCCTTGGGATGATCGATAAGAAAATAGGGGGTCTTCTTTTTAAAGCGGGTGTCGGTAACGACGGTTAAGCGCTCATACTGCCGGCCCAGCACGTACATCTTAACCAGCGTCTTATCGTTTTGCAGCTGTTTGAAAACATCGAATCTGCGGTTATGCTGTATTATTTCAGCTTCTTCCATAGTTTAACAACTCGATATACTAAATTTTGATGAATTCGCAGAAAATCGCATTCATAATGAAATTCACAGATTATCAAGATATATATCGGCAAACCCGGCAAAAAACTAAAGTTTTTCGGCTTGATGCCCATCGTAAATGTGCCCTATTTGTCAGAAAAAAGCTCTATTTTGCGCAGCAAAAGGTTCCAGTCTTCATCCACCATAAGCTGAATTTGCTTAAAATCAGCGTCTGTCAGATGTTTGAAACGGCCCTGAGCCCTCAGATAGTCTGTTGCCGGACGATCCCCTTTGTAACTAGTGTCCATCCATAAATGAGGATTTTTGTTCAAGATCAAGGCATGCGAAAAAAATAACCACAGGCATATAGTTGTTATTCCGAGGATTATTTTTTGAGCATAACGCAGAGATTGGGCAAAAAGACCATTTATGGACGGACACTAATTAAGGGTGTAATTGGTGCCGTCTTCGACTTCATACAGGGGAAATATGTTGGCCTGAACCGCCAGTCGAGCGATTTTAACCGACATTTCAGATGGAATCCGCCATCCGGTGGGACAGGAGGCAAACACATGCAGAAACCTTGTCCCGCCTTTCATCTGTTGGGCCTTGCTGAATTTGCGGATCATATCTTCGGGGAAAGCGATGCTGGCGGTGGCAGCGTAAGGGATGCGGTGGGCTGCCAGGATCTCAACCATATTTTTCTTACGGCTTTTTTTCCAGCCCCGGCCGGGGGTTGTGGTGGTGCGGGTTCCAAACGGCGTGGCCGAACTGCGCTGGACACCGGTATTCATATATGCTTCATTGTCATAGCAGACATAAATAAAATCTTCGTTGCGCTCAACGGCCCCGCTGAGGGCCTGGATGCCGATATCAAAGGTCCCGCCGTCCCCGGCCCAGGCCATCACGGTGGTGTCCGTATCTTGCCGCATGTCCAGGGCGGCCCGCAGACCACTGGCTGTGGCCCCGGCGGTGGCAAAAGCGGTTTGCAGAATCGGCACCTTGAGCGAAGACTGGGGGTAGGGACCTGCAATCACACCCCAGCAGCAGGCCGGAATCACCACCATGGTTTTTGCACCCAGCGCTTTCAGGGCGAACCGCATGGCGATCGCGGCACCGCATCCGGGACAGGCCACATGCCCGGAGTACATATACTCCCCATCGGGAATTTTCAGTTGTGTCATAGTCAATCAAACCCCTATTCCGGACAAACCGGAAATATAAAATTTATCACGAAAGCACGAAAATACGAAGACACGAAAATTAGAATATTATTTCGTGTTTTCGTGATTATCTTCAATCACCAATCATTAATCATCAATCGCAAATCATCAATCGCAAATCGTCAATCCGAAAGTCCCACCCAGACACTCTCCTGCTCCTACCCGCCCTACACTAATTTTTCAAGGGTAGGTGTCTCACTTTCATTGGCACAGAGGGTAACACAAATTATTTTGTATCAAAAGAAAGGATGTTTCCGATTTAAGCTGCGCTGCCGCAGGTCATAAAATCGCGAATCGATTTTATAACTTGAAAAATAGTATAAAAGAGAATAATATCATTTACCTAAGTTCCGGGACTGAATTTTTTTCATCCTAATTGGCTTTACATAAGGAAGCTTCCGTAATATCGTGTTAAGATTATGCCGGTATATGAATACAAAGCACTGACGCAAAAGGGCAAGAAAACTTCGGGGATCATTGACGCCGAAAGTCCCGTCGTTGCCCGCCAAAAGATTCGCGCGTTCAAGGCTTTTCCGGTCGCTGTCAAGGAAGTCCATGATTCCCCCACAAAAAAAGAATCCCGCACGCTTTCATTTACGCGCTACTTTCAGCGCGTTACGCCGTCTGAAGTTGCCGTGATGACCCGACAACTGGCAACCCTTGTCGGCGCGGGTATTCCACTGGTTTCGGCTATCGATAGTCTCATTCAGCAAACCGGCTCCAAGGTGCTTAAAATGCAAATGGCAAAGATCAAAGATTCCGTTGTAGAAGGCAACAGTTTTGCCCGATCTTTGTCTCTTTATCCAAGGACTTTTTCCGAGCTTTATGAGAACATGGTGCATGCCGGTGAAACTTCAGGTACCCTCGAAATCGTTCTGGAACGCTTGGCAGACATCACTGAAAAACAACAGGCTCTGAAGCAAAGTATCCAGTCCGCACTGGCTTATCCGATTCTGATGACCTTCGTTGGGGCGCTGGTTCTCTACCTGCTGTTGACATTTGTAGTTCCCAACATAACCTCAATCTTTACCGACATGAATCAGATGCTCCCTCTGCCGACGGTAATTTTGATAAGCATCAGTGCTTTTTTCAAAAAATACTGGTGGCTTATTTTGGCCCTGGGGGCAGCAATGCTGATCGCTCTGCGCAGCATTGTAAATACGTCAAAGGGACGGTACTTGCTTGATAAAAGCATGCTGTTATTGCCGGGATCGGGTCTTTTGGTCAAAAAATTAGCAGTGGCTCGTTTTGCTCGAACCTTCGGCTCCCTGCTTGAAAACGGCGTTTCCGTGCTGACTGCACTTGAAATTGTAAAAAATATTGTAGGCAACGAACTAATCGCCAATGCCATCGAAGACGCCGCCAAAGAAGTCGGCAAAGGCCAAGCTATAAGTTCGGCACTTGCTGAAAGTAAGATATTTCCCGATATTGCGATCCAGATGGTTAGGGTCGGCGAACAAAGTGGTAGGCTGGAAACCATGCTGTATAAAACAGCCGATGTTTTTGAGCGTGAAGTCGAAACGACCATTATGGGCATGGCGTCACTAATCGGACCGATAATAATCTTGATAATGGGAGTCGCCGTTTTTTTTATCGTCCTTTCCATATGCCTTCCGTTATTTGAAATGAACCAGCTTGTAATGTAACTTAAAAGGTTGAATAAGCATGAAGACTCGAACGATAAAGAAATTAAATGAAAGCTCGGGATTTACTCTGATTGAGATAATGGTTGTCATTGTTATCTTGGGGATACTTGCCGGACTTTTGGTGCCCAGGATAATTGGACGGCCCGAGGAGGCCAAACAGCTTAAAGCAAAGATCCAGATTGAAGGCCTGGAAACGGCACTGAGTTTATACAAGCTTGACAACGGCAATTACCCGGATACTGAACAGGGACTGCAGGCGCTTGTTGAAAAACCGGAAACCGGGAAATCCGCCGGAAAATGGCACAAAGGCGGATATCTTGAAAAAGGCAGGGTTCCCCTCGATCCCTGGGGCAACGAATTTGTCTATCTGTCTCCCGGCCTGCACGGCGACTACGATATTATATCATACGCTGCTGACGGCGTCCCCAGCGGCGAAGATAAGAATCAGGATATAAATAGCTGGGAAATCGAATAGTTTCCATTAACCTTTCAAAACACATCTATGGGTCATTTTAAACAAAACAGCGGTTTCACCCTCATTGAAATTATTGTTGTCATCTCTTTATTCAGTTTAATCCTATTTATCGCCATACCTCGTTTTCATAATACGGTTTTGACAGATAACACTAAAAAAACATCGCGCTGGATTACGGCTAAAATCCGGGCCCTGAAAGAAAGCGCCGTCCGTGAACAGAAGCTTTACGTTCTGAACGTCGACATGGATTCCAACAGCATGTGGGTGTCCCATGCGTCTATGACGGAAGATGAGCTTCAAGATGCGCCTCAAAATGCTTATCAGCTGCCGGATGATATAAGGGTGCTGGCAGTCGAGTATCCCCATGACGACAAAATTGAAGCAGGTCGCGCTGATATTTATTTCTATGAAAAAGGGTACTCTGATATGGCCATTATTCATATTGAAAACAGTGACAGCGAGCAATTGTCTTTTCTAATTGAACCTTTTCTGCAGCAGGTAAAAATGTTTCAACAATACGTGGGGTTCGAAGAATAAAATCGCTGCGCGATTTTATAAAACGCCTGCCCGCAACGCTCTCGCTTGCGAGGCGGGCGGGCGGCTGCGCCGCTCAGTACTCAAAAAAAT
>JAQYVG010000530.1 GCA_030145595.1 Desulfobacterales bacterium
ACTATTACCTTTAAGGCTTTTCTAAAATATCATGAGTTCCAATATCTCTTAAAATGTATGTGTCTTCTTTTTTTTGGAATGTAAAGCGGTAAGATTGGGTTATCCTGCCTTCCCAAATATCCCGGGGATCCTTCATTTTTTTGATATTTAAAGAGGGGTGATCTGGATTAGATAATAAAAACCCCAGCTGTTTTTTGGTTGCTTTTTTTATGTACTGAGGCAGTTTTTTGTATTGTTTTTTAAACCTTTCGGTTCGGTAGAATTTCATATGGATTTAACTATCTAACTCCTCAATCAAATCATCAACGGTTCCGAAAGGCCCAGCCACTTTGCCTTCGGCAATGTCTTTGTCTGCCTCGGCTTCACCTTTTTGCCATTCTTTGGTATAAAAATACTCCTGATCAGGATGAACTATCTTGACCGGCCTTATAAACATTCCGTTACTATACTTTTCCACATCCAAGTAATCACCTTCCATAATATTAAATATTTTACGGATTTTTCCTGGAATGGTTACTTGAAAATTCCGTTTAACTTTTACCAGAGCCATGATGCCCTCCTTTTTTTTTCCGCATACTTTTTAAAATTATTATTTTCTAAAATTATAAATTTAATAAATATATAATAACAGAGCAACAAATTTTGTCAAGAAGGTATCCATTCCATAGAACTCAATTGAGCGAAAACGCTCAATTAGGGTACTATTGTAACCAACAAAACCAATAGAACAAATAAATGTCTGTGTCTGTCTGCTTGCGGGGGCGTAGCGCAGCGAAGACCCGTGTATGTCTGCTTGCGGGGGC
>JAQYVG010000531.1 GCA_030145595.1 Desulfobacterales bacterium
GTGCTTCCTCAGCGTCCCGCCCAAACAAAAACTCAGCACATCGTTCATCCATCCGAATCCCGGTCGGTAGCGGAGGCATTCCATGGCGAAGGTTCCGGTGGTGATGATGGTCATGATGGGGAGGAATATTTTGGGGGGGAGGACTTGGTTGAGGAATGCGAATGTGAATCCGCATCCTGCGTGGAGGACTTTGCGGCCAATGTTTAGATTGTTGCGGTTCTGTGTAGTGTAGTGTGGTGTGGTTGGAGTTTGTGGAGTTGGAATGAATTAGATTTAGACATGTGAGTGATTATTATTTCTAAATAGTCCAAGCCAACAATGGTTTGTTTGCTGGAATAGTACGAAAACACACGAGTACTTTTTGATTCGACAATCAACAATCAACAATCAACAATCAACAACCAACAATCAACAACACAGATGGGGTACAATATTGCATTCAATAGTAGCAAGTATAATATAATACTATATGACTCACCTTGAGTTTCCTGGCATAGATTTTATGACTCTGTTCCTCCTGCTTAAGTTTCTTCTTCACAATTCGTCTTTCTCTCTTTTCCCTCTTCCTCGCAGCTCTCGGAGAGAGCTTACTAATGTTATTTGAAATGATATTGGATCCCATTTGCGACGTACTGATTCTGAGCGGTGGCGATGCTAATCCCGTGGCTGCTTCTGCCGTGGTAGTTGTAGTAGTGCTAGTAGTGCTAGTAGTAGCAGCAGTGCTAGTAGTAGTAGTGGTAGTTTCTGGTGTCACAATACTATCATCCGTTTCCTCGACAGCCTCAACAACTTCGAC
>JAQYVG010000532.1:0-507 GCA_030145595.1 Desulfobacterales bacterium
GCGGACAAGGATGGCCTTGAGTTCCCCGGGGTCGATTTCGTTCATTTTAGAAGCTCTTTTTTGTGTTTCTAACGCCACCACCTATTAGAATAGGTATCTAGGTAGACTTTCCAATGGTTAGACACACAGCAGAATGTGTTATATTCGATAGAGAGGCATGCGGCGATGGAGAGGTGAGCTGTATCATTATTGTCACGGTGGGTGGCTTGCTATTCTGAGCGGAGAGAGATTGAAAGAAAAGCGCGAGCAAGAAAATATCAAAAGTATGGCTCGATCGATATAAAACTTTTATGAGAAGTTACTTATGCCCTCAAATGCGCGAAAATGTTGTGCACACGGTAAATTTTTCATTCTCTCATTTTTATAAATGTTGAATGAATTGAAATTCCGACTGTAACCGCTCAATAACCACAGTGACCCTAAAATCATAAGATATATTCGAATATGTTCAACTTCAAAACATCAAGCGAGCAGGCTCAAGCTATGAAGCGTACCGGTACAAGGTTT
>JAQYVG010000532.1:517-793 GCA_030145595.1 Desulfobacterales bacterium
CTTGTAATGAGTGTCAGACATTTTGAATTTGTAAACACCACCGCCATTATTTTACTGCGCTACCGATAATGCCCATGCTCGAGGTAAGGTCTCGCCTCATGCTCGACATTAATTTTTCATTCTCTCATTTTTATAAATGTTGAATGAATTGAAATTCCGACTGTAACCGCTCAATAACCACAGTGACCCTAAAATCATAAGATATATTCGAATATGTTCAACTTCAAAACATCAAGCGAGCAGGCTCAAGCTATGAAGCGTACCGGTACAAGGTTT
>JAQYVG010000533.1 GCA_030145595.1 Desulfobacterales bacterium
ATGGTTGAGCATGCTCCTCAATACTCGAATGAGTTTGGGAAGCGCTATCCATCAGCAATGTTTCTCCGCGACAACAATGGACGTGTACTGTACCAAGCTGATCTCGCCGCAATACTAATCGGAGGCGTTGTTTGATACTAAACAAAATTTTTGATAACTCAAATCAGGTAGGATTACAAGAAAAATAAAATCGTGTTACGATTTTATGAAACTCCCGCAAGCACGCTTGCGGGATCTAATAAGCGAAAAGCTAAGATTCCTATCCCCGTAGCCCCGATTAGGGAGATCTTCGCTTCACGACGACAAGCAGCTGGGAATTCAAATTTAAAACAGTCTTGTGAAAACCGGGCTAGTCTGATTTTCCAGACAATTTATCAACAAGTTTCTGGTAGTCTAAATTGTCCGGTTCAATCTCGATTGCCTTTCGAAAGTCTGCTAAAGCAGATTTTAAATGCCCTTTAATCTGCCAGACTTCTCCACGTCCAATCAAGCAATCCGCATCTAAAGGGTCTTTTGCAATAGCTTGGTTGAAATCAGCTATCGCCAAGTCTAAATCACCTTTGTTGGATCTGGCCAGTGCTCTATAATACAAGGCATCGGGATGACCGGGATCCTCTTTTAGTACTTTTGTAAAAATCTCAATGGCCTCGTCATACGAATCAACGTTAAAACAATCAAGGCCTTGATCAAACAAATCTTCAACGTTATAATCCATATGTGATTTTAAATAGTCTGAAATAAAATCTCGAAACAATTTTATTACTAGTGTCCATCCATAAATGAGGATTTTTG
>JAQYVG010000534.1:0-242 GCA_030145595.1 Desulfobacterales bacterium
ACAGAGTGGCCATTTTTCAAAGGTCTCATCTCTGTGTAAAGGATATATACTATGTAAGATAATTTGTCAATTTAATGTTATGTTTTATTACATATAAGAGGAATATAGTACTTATTTCTTAGGGAAATTGGATTGATATTGATTAGGAAAAATTTTGACTGGGTTTTTATTGTGTGCTATAAAAATAAGGCAATGGAGGGATGTCCGAGTGGTTTAAGGAGGCGGTCTTGAAAACCGTTGTC
>JAQYVG010000534.1:252-540 GCA_030145595.1 Desulfobacterales bacterium
AACCTTATTTATCAGGGAAATTGGATTGATATTGATTGGGAAAAAATTTTTGACGGGATTTTTATAGTATGGTATAAAGAAAAGATGGAGGGATGTCCGAGCGGTTGAAGGAGGCGGTCTTGAAAACCGTTGTCCGCTTAAGGTGGACCGTGGGTTCGAATCCTACTCCCTCCGCCAGGAGATTTAACGTTGTTAAATCTCACCATTGGCTTGTAGCCATTAGCTCTTGGCAAAGAGGTTTTCCACAACACGTTGATGCTACAAGCAAGAACCTAATAGCAAATAGTA
>JAQYVG010000534.1:548-787 GCA_030145595.1 Desulfobacterales bacterium
TTCGAATCCTACTCCCTCCGCCAAGGAATTTAACCCTGTCAAATTTCAGCAGTGGCTGGTAGCAAGAAGGTCTTTAAACGGGACAGACAGGATGGTCAGGATATAAATAATACACAGAAATCATGTAAATCTTGTTAATCCCTGGCCCAGACCTGGTTAAAAGAGCAGCGGATGCCGAGATCCTGCATCTAATAATTAATAGCTAAACCTAAACAAAGTTTCTTACGCCGCGCCAGGGC
>JAQYVG010000535.1:0-320 GCA_030145595.1 Desulfobacterales bacterium
GCATTATCTCAGTCCCCTCAAGTCGTAGGTACATTTTACCTTACAATTTGATCCAAGATGCAACCTCAATTATCGTAACCAAGCGCTAATTCCCTACTCTCTCCATTACTGCACCAATATCCATTTTGGGGTTTTCCACTCGTATTCTAAAAAAAAGGGGGGTATCTAATTCATCATTCACCACAAGACATAACTGCACAACTCTCTTAGCTTCGTACCTGGAAGCAGTTTAGTAAACATGTCAGCAATATTTGTGTTTGCGAAAAGGTGGTATAAGGAGTGTGGGCTTGGTGAAGATTATGTGGATCAATTTGTGCGAT
>JAQYVG010000535.1:327-786 GCA_030145595.1 Desulfobacterales bacterium
TGGATAAGTTCTATGAATCAAATCCAGGTTTATCATCACGAAGCCTGATTTTGTATCTCAGTCCTTCGATGATCTCGACCGCCTGTTTCATCGCAATGAACTCCGAACCAAATGTAGAAGTCTCAACTGTATTTTGTTTCTTCGAGTACCAAAGAATGGGGGCGCGATTCACAAAGATAATAAGACCAGTGTGCGATCGCCGAGTCACAGTGTCCCCAGCATGGTCAGCATCCTCAAAACACGACATGCAGACAGAATTACCTCTGGGCTGCGGCATATCAAGTGGAATAGCTTCCGTAGCATCCGGGTAATACTCCGACCAATCTCCGGTCACGAAGTCGCTTGACTCATCAAAGCAGGGCATCGATTCATCGAATACCATCTTCGATCTATTATATTTTTTCAGGTAACCAAAAATATGTAAAACTTGATTCAAATGTCCCCATCTCGGACTCGCGA
>JAQYVG010000536.1 GCA_030145595.1 Desulfobacterales bacterium
TCCCATGCCAGACGGTTTCTCCACTGATGCGTTATTTTGCTTCTTGAGAGCTGCAGCGGCAGCGGCTGCTGCAATGCTTTCCATTCCCATTCCTATTCCCATTCCAATGCCAGAAGGTTTCTCCACTAACGCATTATTTTGCTTCTTGAGACCTGCAGCGGCAGCGGCTGCTGCAATGCCTCCCATTCCCATTCCATTGCCAGAAGGTTTCTCCACTGATACATATGTTGCTTTCTTGCCCTCCTCATTTCCTCTCTCTGCGTTATGTTTCTTCTTCAGAGCTGCTGCAGCTGCGACTGCTGCAATGCCTCCCATTCCCATTCCAATGCCAGTTGTTTTCTCCACTGTTTCCTCTACGTCTTTCTTTCCTTCCTCATTATCCTTCTGAACTCTCTGCTTCTTCTTGACATCTTCTGAAACCCCACTTATAACTTTATCATTGGTAATGGTATTGTTCTTTACCAATGTATTTTGACCTGGAGCTTTCAAGATATTTTCGGTTGCGTCTTTTGAATCTCTGCCATCTCCATTAATATTCACTTGAAGTAAGGCAGTCAAATCTTCCTCTTTCACGTCAGCATGAGATAGTTGCATGAGGACATCGACCGCAATCCCTTTCTCTCTATACATATTTTCTGAGATTGTAGGAGTAACATCAGTATCCAGCACTTTTCGCGTCAAGTAAGAGTTCGACATTGCATACTGGTCTCCATCACCGTAAGCAATAAATGGTATGCTAGTGTAGCGCTCGTGTACCTGCATATGTTGATCC
>JAQYVG010000537.1 GCA_030145595.1 Desulfobacterales bacterium
GAGAAGCCTGACCCTTCAAGACCTTGATGGCCGAACTGGTCGTAGATTCTGCGCTTCTGAGAATCTCGAAGTACCTCGTAGGCCTCCGCGGCTTCCTTGAATTTTTCTTCCGCCTCTTTGTTGCCGGGATTTTTATCCGGATGGTATCTCAGGGCCAGCTTGCGGTAGGATGATTTTAATTGATCGTCGGCGGCATCGCGGTCGACGTCAAGAACCTCGTAGTAATCTCGTTTGGTCGTCATTTAGTTTCCTGGTCGTTGCCCCTGCGCTTTTTTTATAGCATCTATACAGCCACTAAGGTCTCAAGGTAAGATACACCAATAAATAAGCCTACTTCGCCGATGCAGCCTTTTGGCTACGGCATCCAAATAGGTTCAATTGACCGGGTAAAACGAAAAAACCTTTAATCTTAGTGCCTTTCAGCCGTCGTAGCTAAAGCTACTATGGCGAAGTCGGCAGCTACTATCCGGCCTTCGTAGCCTTACTACGGCGGAGTAGGCTGGCGCAGTCGGCTGGTGCCTTCGTGGCCAGATATTTGAGTACAAGATTTAAACATTTCTAAAATAATGCAAAAAGTATGGTTGTCAATGAAGATTACATGGGAACTTCGGGAAAGTGTTACCCTAAGTGAGCGATCAGCCCACAAACGGTCGCCTGATGATTGTATCCTTTTTCCAGCGCTGGTCATCCCGGTAAGGGTAGGCAATATTATAGTGGAGCCCGCGACTCTCTTTGCGGTGCCGGGCACATTTTATAATCAGTTCTGC
>JAQYVG010000538.1 GCA_030145595.1 Desulfobacterales bacterium
CGTTAGCGGGCTTATGGGATTGGTGATTACCGAAACAAAGGGGCGTTCTCTAAGCCGGTCTTCCCCGCCTGCCATGAAACTGGCCAGTTGCCACAATTGACGCACACCCTCGATCGTATCACACCCGCCCATGACATGTTTGGTGGTATTGCTGAGGGCATGAAAAAAATCATTTAAATGATAGAACTCGGCATCCAGATCGTGGGCCTGACAGGCAATAATATAAAATCGGATGTTGTCGAGACGATCGACAAGATGCGCGGTGTTGACCACGTCTTTTAGGATGGTCGGGCGGTACCCGCCGGTGTTCATATCCAGAATTTGAAACACACGGCCGCCGTTTCCAAAATAAACATTGCCCGATCCAAGGTGCAAATCATTTTTTCCGTCGCGGGAGTAGAGGGTGAATTGCGGCGGGGCCTTTGCAATCATTTTGTCAAGCCACTTTCCGGAAAAACAGACCCGATCGGCCTTGAGATCGACTCTGGCTCCGGCGGCCTTGAGCATCTCCTGAGTACGGTGATCAAGTATCTTAACCCCTACGCGTTTTAGTATTCTGCGTCCGGCCCGGTCTATTTTGTCGATTTCAGCGCGAGTTAGCAATGCACACCTACTTCAGTTTTATCTCAATTGAGGTAGAACACAGATGACACGGATTTTGCAGATTTTCACGGATTTTATATCATTTTATCTGTATCTGTGTAGATCAATTTTAATCTGTGTTATCCGCGTTCCATTGAACCCAGAACCAATCATACAAGGT
>JAQYVG010000539.1:0-500 GCA_030145595.1 Desulfobacterales bacterium
ACACCTTATATATTAAAAACAATAAAGCGCATTATGATTACAACTATTATCATGGACTGTATTACTCGGTGGAATCTTCTCCATTACCGAAGGGTAAAGTCGATATCAAATTCAAATATACTGAGACCGGCGGAAAGACTAAAGGCATTCCGGGTGGTATGGGCGAACTTTACATCAACCGAAAAAAAGTGGGTGAAGTGGATATGCCGGAAATGCATATTTCAACCTTCTCGCTCTCGGAAACATTTGATGTGGGGATCGATGCGGGAACACCGGTCAGTAACAAATACCGGGTTACCAATCATTACCCGTTTACCGGCGAATTAGACAAAGTTGTCGTAACGCTGACTGAATAAAAAGAATTCAACGATCCAAAAGAAACAGGTCTCGTTCCCATTTCGGTTATCGGGATGGGAGCGAGATGGATTTCTTGAAAAAAACCCGATGAATCTTTATCCTCTCCGGATCTGATTTCATGTATGACCTTTTCTTACCTTTCC
>JAQYVG010000539.1:510-763 GCA_030145595.1 Desulfobacterales bacterium
ACTTAATAAAAAGAATTCAACGATCCAGAAAACCAATTAACTACATCAGCTGTCTGGGTGTTTCTTTTACAAAGCCTTTTGCACGAGTTCACACGGTTTAAAAAAAGATTATCCATGAAGCGGTCTCATAGAGAAAGCTCCCCGACCCCTCAACTACATAAGGAGTAAAAATTATGAAAAAAGGATTCATAATATCAGTGCTCGCTTTCGTATGTGCTCTAGTCCTTGCGACGGGAGTGCAGGCTCGGGATCA
>JAQYVG010000053.1:0-210 GCA_030145595.1 Desulfobacterales bacterium
TGAATGAATGAATCGTACGTACTGTACACCACCGACCGTATTCATACAACTATTCATACTGCGCCTTTATTTACCTGCAGCAGTACGGTAAATACCGTACAGTAGTACAACAGTTTTAGTACCTACTCTTGCAAGCAAGTGGTGTGCTGCTGTGTGTGCTGTGTGCTGAACAAACGAACAAATGATTGGTTCGTTGTCCGTTGTCACTCG
>JAQYVG010000053.1:309-14914 GCA_030145595.1 Desulfobacterales bacterium
GTCACTCGTCTTGAGTCACTTTTCATATTTCACTGATTACTGGTTACTGCTCACTGCTAACTGGTTACTAGTTCAGGGGATTTGGGATTGATGATTGTTTGGATTGATGATTGATGATTGTTGATTGATGATTGACCACCGGTCACTGATAACTGATCACTGTTTACCCCGTTAAATTCCGAAGGACCATTTAACCGGGGCTTACTGATAACTGATCACTGGTTACTGATCACTGGTTACTGATGATTGGTTCGTTGTCCGTTGTCACTCGTCACTCGTCTTGAGTCACTTTTCATATTTCACTGATTACTGGTTACTGCTCACTGCTAACTGGTTACTAGTTCAGGGTTCAGGGTTAGTTGGTAAAAAGTAAACAGAAAAAAATGAGCACTGAACCTGTGAACGCCTAAGCAGGGTAACCCGACTCGGCTGAGCTCGTCGCAGGCTGAACGGGGAACTCTGAACGGAGAACCCTGAACGCGGCGCAGCCGCGTTTCATAAAATCGCGCAGCGATTTTATTTATGTGTCCAGGATTTTATCTGTACTCGATTTCCCGACAGATTGACATCTATGCCCTCCAGACCCCCGTCGGTAGTGTTTATAAACAATATATTTTTTAACAGTACCGGGTTTGAAGCCTGACCGTCGCCGACCCGAATGCCGGCCGCCTTATGTATGGTGCCGAAGGCATCGGTGACCACGTCATTATCATCAATGACCCCGTCCCCGTTCACGTCAAATACGGGCGAGTCCGGTGCCCGGCCGGTAGTAAGGTCTAAAGCAAAAACATAGGCCTCTCCATTGCCGGCACACACGTTTTGATCGGGAATAAAAGTAGTAAAAATAACGATATTACCCACTACTAAAGGCTTTTCAATGACCCGCTCACTGCCGAGCATGCCGGAGGATGTCGTGTCCAGCGATACGGCCCATGAAAGATTGGAAGGATTTGTACCGTTGATATATCTGAATACCTCACCGCTGACCGCATCAGTCACATATCCTGCCTCCAGGGCCACAAGATCATTCAGATGATTCTCGGTTGTGGAACCTGAAGAGTCCTGGATGCCAAAGAAGTACTGCTGATACATACTGGTCTTGTCTGCCTGGGATTCGTACCTGCCGGTGCCGAAAAGAACCCAGATATATCCATCGCCGTAAGTATAGCCCGCCTGGGCCCTGATGGGATGTTCATTCGGCGTCGTCAACTCAGGATCGAAGTCGAAAAGTTTCGTAATCGATGGGTTCTCGCCTTTGCCGATGTCGGCAATGCGGTACATGCTTCCGTACAGGTTCCCCGCGTAAATTTGATCGTAAATGCCGTCAGCGGTAAAATCGACAACCAGCGGGGAGGCCGGCGCGTCATTTTTAAGGCTGTCGGTAATGGTACCGTTCACGTCTGCGTCGCCGGGATTTGGAACCTGACCTGTTAGGATTTCATCGTCAACAAACGTTCCGCTGACATTTGTAAGTTCCAGGGTCCCGTAGTCGGCCCCGGCTTGATCAATGGCGACGATCGTTGCCGTAGCCCCGGAAGTCCCTCCGGTAATCACCTCGTCCACTACAAAATAAGTATCATTTCTATCAAAAGCTAAGTAGGCCTTGTCGAAAATCTTGATTCTGTTGATATCGCCGGTACCGTCATTCCACAGGGCCGACTCGTCCTGGGCCACGATACCGTACAAATAAGCCTCTTTGTTGGCCTGGTTGCTAGCGGAATAGCCTGATCCGAAAAATACCGCCCAGGCCGCCGTTGCCGAGCTGTCCAACACCCTTTTGATGCTGGGATCATTCCATGTCTGACCCAGTTCGCTATCGGTAAACTCCCACAGAAAGGTACTGGGCGTATCCGGAGATGAAGCGTCAAACGCCTTGCCGGAGGTCACATCCAGCGCAAAGTAAGCCTCACCGCCCTCTCTCTCGCCCACAACCAGGATCGACTTCCACGCGGATGCCGTTGTATCGTAGATATCCGCCGACTGGGGCGAGCCGTCCACAAAGTACTGGTGGCAGTATTCATCGTCACACATGTCATATGCCGGGGTGGCGGCCAGCATCAACTTTGCCTGCAGGTTTTCAGGCACAAAGGCCCACTTTTCTTCGCCGGTTGTCAGATCAAAGGCATGCAGAGCGCCGTCATTGGCTCCGATGTAGACCATGGCATTACGCGATACGCCGTCTTTCCAGGTCTCATAACCGTCAAAGGTGTAATAAAAGGGCGGGGTACCGACCACAACCGGAGTTGAGTTGATAATGTCCCCGATGTCCTTGCACAACCAGTTGTCACCTGCCAGCAGAGCATCCGTATATTCAACCACGGCACCGCTGGCCGGATTTATGGTAAACACGCTGCGGCTCCCAGGCATTTCACTGCTGGCGCTCCATTCTAAATTGTCCCAGTCACCGTCGGCAGCCTGGGTCACGGCCTCCAGATCCCCGGTCCAGTCCGAGGCATCGAAATTGGCAATCAGCACGGTATCGCCCAGATCAGCCGAAGTTGTCGGCGCCGGTGAAGACCCGTGGAATATATTATCCAGGATCGTTTCCCTTATGGTTGAAAAAGCATTCGCCAATTCCTGCTTATTGTTGGCCAGAAACGGCACACCCACGCCCCCCGTTTCATTGTGCAGGGCGTATAAAGCGTCGGTTTCGGAGGCACTGCCGCGCGCGTTGGCCTCTTTGGCCATTTCGTTGATCTGGGTAGCGTTATCGATGCCAAAACCCACGGCAACAGACGATATGCCGTTGTCGGCCAGGGCATTGGTCTGCGTGTTGATGGTGGAAACACTGGAGCCGTAAAACCCCAGGCCATCGGTCACGTCGATCAGGAACATGGGCTGACAGGCAGCCGGGGTAAACCTGTCACCGCCCTCATCGACTTTAGTGCCCGTAAAATACTTTCTTGCAGCGATGAGCGAATCCATAAAGGGCGTTCCGCTGTGAGCCACCGTTCCGGTAATTGCCGCCTGAAGGGCGGTTTGCTGGGCATCGGTATGATCTTTAGTTCCGACGTGAATTTTGGTGTAGTTGTCGGCTGCCAGATACCCGTCGCCCGTATTGGCGGACCAGGTTCCGTAACCCCAGGAAACGCTCCGGTCCGTTACCAGATCGCTGATGGCGTCCTTGCCGATATCGATTCTGGATTGCTGGGTCACTCCTTCCCATGCTTCCAGTGCCGGAGTTGTCGAGGCGTTCCAGGCCACCGAGGCCGTCGTTGTGGTTCTATCTGAAATATTGTTGGCAACCGCCGCAAATACGGGTGGATTGTCGGCATCTTCGCCTTTGATGGTCAGCGAGGTTGCCCCGCTCTGGGATTCGTCAATTTCAAACTTTAGATACGCACTGGTTATGGCAGCCGCCTGGGGGATGGCTACATTCTGGAAGCGTATACCCACGGTCTGGACGGTGCTTGCAGTCACAAGCTCCAGGTCGGTGCTGGTGTACCCCACAGTCCCAGTGCTGCGTTCTTCGGCATCGTCCGTGGACTGCGACACCCTGTAATCGGTCCCGCCGGCAGGACCGCCGGTATATTCCACATGCAGCAGCGGGGCCTCGCCGCTGGAGCCGTCATAGGATTTCGCGGTTCTCTGGCCGCTGCCGGTAATAATAAACGCCATGGCATGGCCGGACGTCCAGGAAGACCGGTTGACGATCTCCTGAACAATCGTGGTCAATTCAGGTGTTTGCGGAGAGACACCCGCAGAAATGTTCATCATAGAGGTCATACTGTTGGATACGTCCAACAGGACCAGGATGGCCGGGCTTACCAGGTTCTCCGTGTATACCGGTACATTACCGCAACTTGTCCCTGCAGGCAGGGCCAGAATCGTCACGCTGACGCTAATCTCCCAGGGGCTGTTGGGCGCATTGGGATCTGAAATCGTAATAGTCGCTCCATGGGTACCCACACTAAGCGCTGAAGTGCTGTAAGTTACTGTAATCGTTTCCGAGGCCCCGGAAGCCAAGGTTCCGCTGGCCGAAGATAAAGTTACCCAGGCACCGTCATCACTTACGGTATAGCTCATGGAGGCCGAACCGGTATTTGTAATCGTAAAGGTAGCCGCAGTCGCATCATTTTCATAGTAGCAGGAGGCTCCCAGGGCAGTAGTGTCTGTTGAAATATAAGGGACAGGATCCAGAGAATATTCAATGTGCAGCATGGGAGCCATGGTCAGATCACTGTGGCCGCCGGCGCCGTCGTAAGACTCCACCGTCCTCTCCCCGCTTCCGGTGATGATGACGGCCAAAGCATTGCCGCTGGACCATCCGGCCCGGCCCACAATTTCCTGGATAACGGCGCTGATACTCGGAGACTGTTTTGCAGCCCCTGCAGTATCCCATACAGGTATGTCATTCCAGGCAACAGATGCGCCGGTGGTTGTTCTGTTGGTGATGTCATTATTGCCGCCGGCAAATCGGGCCGCATTATCGCCGGCTTCGCCCTTGATAGTTAGATTTGTAGTTCCGGTGGGCGTTTCATCCACCGTAAACTCCAGGTACGCACTGGTGATCACGGCACCCTGGGGCACAGTAACGTTTGGAAAGCGGATACCGATGGTCTGGTCAGTGCCGTCATGCACCAGCTCCAGGTCGGTGCTGTTTCGATACATGCCTCCGCTGCTGTTTTCTTCGGCATCGTCATCGCTGTGAGCGGGATACACCTCAACGACAACGGAAGTATATTCGATGTGCAAAAGGGGTGCAGCTGCAGGATTGCCATCATAGGAATGCGCGGATCGTGTTCCGCTGGTCCCTTCTATAATGAAAAGCATATTGTTTCCAATCGCCCAATTCCCGGGATTGCCGCCATCGCCCCGGTTGACAATTTCCTGGACAATGGCGGAAATATCCGGTGTCTGGTATTCGTTGTTTGCTGTATCCCATTTGGCTACGTTATTCCAGGCTGCGGAGCTGCCCGTTTTGGTTCGGCTTGAGACAATCCCGCCCCAGTCGACCCCTGAGAAATCACCAGGGCTGTCATGGGCCTCCCCCCAAATGGTCAGGTCGGTGTTAGCATTTGTGGCAACACGACAAGTAAACTCGATATAGGCATTGGTAATGGCCGCACCTTGAGGTATGGCAATGTTTTCGAATTGAATGCCTACTTTGTTGGCCATCTCCAAGTCGAGTTCAACGCTGTTGGTATGATTAGGGTTCCCGACAAACTCTTCGGAATCATCATCGCTGCCGGCAACGCGGACATCCACTGTTCCCGTCGCTCCCCATACCTGGATTGGGCCGGCCCACACCAGGCACACCATGGATAAAAGACATAATATAATAATTTGTTTCCAGCGCATTTTTATCTCCATTTATGGATGGACATGAGCTAATATCCCAACTTAAAAATTTTAGTCAGTTTTACGGCAATCTCCTGGGTGCCGTTGGCGTTGCAGGTGGCCTCATAAGTGAACCTGCGGTAATCAGGGCCATAGCCGGCAACAGCCGTCATGGACTCATCCGGCAAATTGACAACTTTATACCAATAGGGAATTCCATTTATGGTTCCGTCCTCGGTACCGGCGCTAAAACCATCGTTTAGAACGTCCGCGCCCCCATTCCCGTAATTTCTAACGATGTTGTCAGAACCGGAATTTACGGTCGCTGGTGGCGAAACTCGGTTTTCGATCCATAAAACCGCCTGCTTCCACCCGCTGTCCGCAGCGTAAAAGTCATTCTGGTATATCCTCGCATTACCGGAAATTTGAGCTTCAAACGTTGAGGTCGAAATCGACGACATCCCCATGATCGTAATCAAAAATAACAACATGAGAGTTGTGAACATAATCATGCCGTCTTCATTTTTTATTAAATGTTTTGCTTTCACAGCTTAAAGTATTTCCTTTGATTGAATCCCGCTCTAAGCGGGACATTCTATAAAATCGCCCTGCGATTTTAGATCACCAGTTATATTTTATAAAATTAAGCCGGCTGTTTGTGCTCGTCCCATTGATATTTTTCCACGAAGATGTAACCGCCACCGACTTTGACGACGATGAATTGGCAGCCACGATCCAAGTGATAGTGTAGGGTGGATTAGATTCCGTATGGTCCCCAATGGACAGGTCGGAGTCGGAAAAAGGCAGTTCCAGCAATTCTTCTAACTTGTCCTGAGCATGCGTTGTGCCTACGGTTATGCAATTTGCTGAAGAAATCGTCTTGATCGCCGCGGTCTGCAAAGCACAAACACCTAAAATGCCGATTGCAAAAATGACCGAGGTCATCATCACCTCCAGGATGGTGAAGCCGTCATCTTTCTCCATTATTGTTCTGATGTTCGAATCGGCGTCGGTTTTATAATTTCGATTTAGTTTCATGATCTTTTTTCCGTAAACCAGGATTTTTAAACTGATAATGCCCGGTTAATAATTTCGCAAATTATATCCCCAAATTACGCACCTTAACCGTTAACTCCAGCCGTCTTCTTTTGTAGCGATCTGTGGTTGCACTGGCAGCATGATCCTCTATTTGGGGACGAATGCTGGTATTAGTTCCGAAAATCTCTTTGGACGAGCGTCCCAGAATATTGATGCGCACCATCCGGACCTGAAGCTTCTGGGTGTCGTTCAAATCCGCATTATTTACCCATGAATCAACACTGCCGTCGTCGCTGGTATCCAACCCAAAGGCAAATTGGAGGTCTTCGATGTTTGCGGCAATGGCGGCACCGTTGCGTCGCAAATTGCCGTTCACCAAGTCATAGGTCACCTCAACATATGAATTTTCGCCAAAAAAGCCGATGGTGCTGCCGGGCGGATAAACGTTCAGTACTCCGTTGCTAAAACCGTTATAGGCCCCATTGCCGAGGTTGTCTAAGTTGCCGACGCCGGTGTCGGACACCTGCGTAATAAAAACGATATCCGATCGGGAGGGGGAGATGCCGTGCGGTGATTTAATAATGGCCCTGTATCTTTCGTTTGGCGGAACACCGAATGTTACGCCGTTGCAATCACAATTTGCATCCCATTTATCATAGGGCGCAGCAGTTATTTCTTCTTCTATGTCCGCCGTTGTTGATGTTGGGGACATAGTAGCGGCAAGAATCAAGTCGGGCAACTCGTCACAGGAGATGGCGGGAGCTGTGGCGGCACCGCAGGTACCGGCATAATAATCAATATATACAATGGTAAGGCTGTCCGAGCCCGCGTCACCGGCGACATTATCATTGTCATTGGCTAACGGGTATAGCAGTTCGTTTTCCATTGTATCTAGCGAAGGATAGGCAACACCATCCATGTTGGCACCGGCCATGCGTATGTCGCGTTCAAGAAACATTTTGGCTACCCGCACGTTTTGCTGTAAAGGGGCAATCTGCTGGGCCAGTTGAAAAGAGTAAAGCTGGCCCCTGAAAGTCATATAAACGGCCGTCAGAATAACTAACGATATGCCCATCGACACCAGAAGCTCGACCACCGTAAACCCTTTTTTGTTCAATCCATTAAGTAACTGCTTTTGCATTGGTTTACGCCTTCTACCCCCAGGCACCGGCAATCCATTGCCGGTAAACGACAGCACCGCCTACTCCCGAACCTATGGCATAGGCCGTACCTTTGCCGTTGGTTAAGTAAATATAACCCTCGTCAACGCTGAGGGTGCCTCTTGATCCGAACACAGCGCCACCCGGGAAGGCACCACCGGTCACCGTGACATTCTCGGTTGCATTGCCCATACCGTAAACGATATCTGAGGCGTAATTGGAAAGCGTTATTGTCCTTTCTTTGATATTGTCCAAAGTCGCCCAGTCACCATCGACGTTGTCTGAACAAACATAATAAATTCCATTGACTGAATCGAAAACAACCGCCCACTCCTTATTCTGCTTTACGGCCTTTATCCTTGCAAACTGCATGTTGCCGTAAAGTTCGTTGGCTGCGGCTTTAAGATTATAGTTTGCCACCCATCCCAGAAAACTAGGTATGCCCATAACAGCCATAATGCCCATGAGGGCTATGACAATTATAACCTCTATCAGGGTAAAACCTTTGGAGTTGCGCATTATTTATCTCCCGGCAATAAAATCGTGTTACGATTTTATGAAACTCCCGCCCCGCTGAAAAGCGAGACGGGATCTAATAAACCTCAGCCCTCTGGGCTGCGGCCTGATCTTGGGTCTTGCCCCCCGGAATGAAAGCGGTGTCAGCTACCCGTAGATTGGGCAACATCAAATCTGTATCCAATCCTTCCTGTTCCCAGGGAAAAGTCATCTCCCTGGGAGTCGAAGCCTCCCAGGGTACCAATCCAAATACGTTCAAAATCCGGTAGCAACCAATAATAGTGAAACCTGCACAGGCGATAAGAATTATATTCATCAAAGCAACTATTGACTGGTAGTTCGGTGCCATGGGCTAACCTCTCTGCATATATTTAGTTCATACAATTTTAATTAACTATTTGTACTGATTGTGTTTTAGTCTGCATCTGGATTTATTTTAGACATTTTAAAGCCTTTTTATGCCTGGATAATTTTATTATCGACAAATGCGTAAAAAAGCTTGAGCTCAAAGTACATATTTAAAATCGATGAATTCGCAAAAAGTCACCAAGGCCGTCACTCCCGCCCTTTGGAGCTGCTATCAATCAAACTTTGCCGTCTAATAGAGCAAATAACATGCCAAACCGCACAAAAGAGAGGCATGCTTTTGCAATTCCTTGATTCTGTTGCAACTACCGGCATTGTCAATAGGACCGCGATGTTTTTCAATCCATAATACCGTCTACAAAAGTAGACACCCATTTGTTTTTTTGTATACACCTTGCATAAGACAATTTGTCGATGGGCTCATTTAAATACAGTTAAACTTTATCCCCTCTGGCGCCGATATAAAAAAATATACACCTAAATTAATTCTATTTTTATTTTGTATTCAAAATCATACAGACTTTAAGCTTTAGGAGAAAAATAATGAATAAAAAATTATCAGCACCTGGTTATGCCATAGATTATTTTAAGGAAATCTCGACATGGGTCTCCTCGGTGCTTGATCTGGACAACCTCCTGGAACTCATTATAGATACCGCTACCAGCATGATGCAGGCCAAAGCCAGTTCTTTGTTGTTGCTTGATCAAAAAACCAAGAAACTTTACTTTAAGGTTGCTACCGGCGAGAAGAAGGAAGAAGTCATGAAATATGAGGTCAACCTGGGCCAGGGGATTGCCGGATTTGTTGCAGAAAAAGGAGAGCCTCTGCTCGTAACTGATGTAAAAAAGGATAATCGATGGTTCAAGGAAATAAGCGAATCCATAGGGTTCCAAACCCGATCTATAGCCTGTGTGCCGATGAAGGCAGACGGCAAAGTTGTCGGAGTGGTTGAAATTATTGATAAAGAAGATGGAAGCGCCATCGGGAATGAAGATATGGAGCTTTTAACGGTCTTTGCCGAACTGGCCTCCCTTGCTATTAGCAGAGCCCAAAAAATCGAACAGGTCAAAAAAGAAAACCGGGACCTCAGAGAAGAGATCGGGGACAAATACCAGATGGTTGGGAAAAGTGCCGCCCTCAAGAAAGTCATTTCAGATGCGTATTTAGTTGCCAAATCAAAAACCAGCACCTTGGTTTTAGGAGAAAGCGGAACAGGGAAGGAATTATTGGCCAGGTTGATACACCGGGCGGGCTCCAAGAAGAGAAAGCCAATGGTTGTGATTAATTGTGCCGCACTGCCTGAGGATCTCTTGGAATCTGAAATGTTCGGCCATGAAAAAGGTGCCTTTACAGGAGCCACCAGCCTCAAAACAGGTAAATTTGAATTAGCTGACGGCGGCTCACTTTTTCTTGATGAAATAGGCGAAATGAATCCGAGAGTTCAGGCCAAGCTGTTGCGGGTGCTTGAAGAGGGGGTGTTTTACCGGGTCGGCGGCAATACACAAATAAATGTGGATGTCAGAATCATCTCAGCAACCAATAAAGATATTGCCAAAGAAACAGAAGAAGGGAAGTTTCGAGAAGACCTTTACTACCGGCTGAATGTTGTCCAAATCCAGATGCCTGCGCTGAGAGAAAGGAAAAACGATATCCCTCTCCTTGCGAACTACTTTTTGGATATTTTAAAGCGGGAAAATGGTGCCCTTAATTTGGTGATCTCGGAAAAAGCCATGGAAAAGATGATTGAACATGATTGGCCCGGCAATGTAAGGGAACTGAGAAACGCCGTAGAGCGGGCTGTGGTCATGGGTAATAAACGAGAAATTTTACCTGAAGACCTGCCTATTTATGAGAGGAAAACACATTTTCATGGCTTGGAGGCGGGGCTGACACTCAAAGAAGCTATGGACAGATTCAAGAAAGAGTTTATTACCGAAACCCTGGAACACTCGGACGGCAATAGAAGTGAAGCATCTAAAACTCTGGGAATTCAAAGAACCTACCTGTCCAAAATAATATCACGTCATGGTATCTAAGGGATTTGATTTAATTTCTGAGAAAAGGTGAATCGGCTCTCCGTTGCTTAGGCAATATTTGCCGATGCCCTTTTGCTGAAGGCCTTTTCGCAAATCTGGCAGATCAAAAGAAGCTTGGAGCTCTGAAAACTCAATCAGCAGGACTAATGGCTTTGCCGGGCAATTCAGCTACTTATATGGCCTAACAGGTTACTGAGGAATACGCTGTGGACCTGACTGAGCACAAAGCCCAACCCGTTTCCAAAAACCTTGTTAACTGGTCCGATTTGATCATGGTCATGGAAAAATCCCACCAAGACTCGCTTTTTACCCAATTCCCGGAAGCGGCAGACAAGACTATGCTAATCAGGCACTATGCCTGCTACGGATCCAGAAATCGCGGTATTGCCGACCCCTACGGGCTCGATTATGAAGCCTACCGCTTTTGCTTTCTTGATATCGAAGATGCCGTCGCAGGTCTCATCAAGTCTCTGACCCTCGTCCGTTGTCCGTGCTCAATTGGGTGTCCGTTGTCCTTTGTCCGTCGTCCGTTGTTAAGGCAATAAGAACCTGTAAAACCACTGACCACTGACAACTGACAACTGACGCCTAGTCGAGTTTTGCTCGATTAGGTGTAAATAAATTTAAAAAAATAGCTTATGTTGACATTTTACTGGTGTTGTTTTAATACCATTTTGCAAACATATTGAGGTGCGTGTTATCGAAATCATTCATACAATCGCAAAGATGCAGTCATACGCGGAAAAAAGTCGGGGCAAAGGCAACACCATTGTTTTTGTTCCTACCATGGGCTATCTGCATGCAGGACATCTCTCTTTAATGAAGGAAGGCTTGAAGCATGGAGATGATCTGGTGGTGAGTATTTTTGTTAACCCGACCCAATTCGGCCCTGGAGAAGATTTAGATACCTATCCGCGCGATTTAGAGAAAGACATCGAACTCGTCCGCAAAGAGGGTGCAAAGGCACTCTTTACACCGGATGCAAAAGAAATTTATGGCAGCCGGTACCAAACCTATGTAGCTCTGGACAAACTCCCTGATCATCTTTGCGGGCTTTCCAGACCGATACACTTTAAAGGGGTTGCCACGGTTGTGACCAAGCTGTTTAATATCGTCAAACCACATGTTGCCGTTCTTGGACAGAAGGACTACCAGCAACTTCTTGTGATTGGCCGGACGGTTGAGGATTTGAATTTCGACATTAAAATCATCGGAGCACCCATCATCAGGGAGTCCGACGGCCTTGCCATGAGTTCGCGCAACAGTTATTTGACGCCCCGGCAGCGGATTTGTGCGCTCTCACTTTACGAATCCTTGCAAAATGCTCGCAGGCTTGTTGAGAGTGGAGAAAAAGATGCGGCCAAAATTATCGCGGCTGCATCCGATCTGATAAAGTCCCACCCGGAAACCACGATCGATTATATCGCCGTCTGCAACCCCGAAACCCTTGATGATGTAAAAACAATTGAAGGTCCGGTATTGATGGCCCTGGCAGTCAAGGTAGGCACAACCCGCTTAATCGACAACATGATATTGAAACCATAATTGATGAACTCGTAAAAAGTCGTTTTTTGACTTTTTACGAAACCATCATATATTAAGCACAACTAAAATAAAGATAGGAGACGATTTATGAGCAACGAACAATTCTTTTTTACATCTGAATCTGTGACTGAAGGACATCCTGACAAGGTTGCCGATGCTATATCAGATTCCGTTCTGGACGCAATTTTAACAAATGACAAACAGGGCCGGGTTGCCTGCGAAACTCTGGTAACCACCGGTCTGGTGTTTATTGCCGGTGAAATCACTACCAGCTGTTATGTTGATATGCCGGAGGTTGCCCGCAGTACCGTCCGTGACATCGGATACAGTTCTTCTCTGATGGGCTTTGACTGGCAAACCTGTTCGGTTCTTACCAGCATCGATCAGCAATCATCCGATATAGCTCAAGGGGTAGACGTCGGTGACGGGCTTTTCAAGGAACAGGGCGCCGGAGATCAGGGGCTCATGTTCGGATATGCCACCGACGAAACTCCTGAATTGATGCCCATGCCGATCATGTTCGCACACAAGCTGAGCCAGCGTTTGGCCACGGTACGCAAAAACGGTTCCCTCGATTTTTTAAGACCCGACGGGAAATCCCAGGTTACCATCGAATATGAAAACGGCAACCCCAAACGGGTGGATACGGTTGTCATTGCCGCCCAGCACAAACCGGATGTCACTTACGAAGACTTGAAAGAAGCCATCATCGAAGAAGTTATCAAAAAGGTTATCCCCCGGGATATGACCGATGGCGACACCCGTTATTTCATCAATGCCACCGGCAAGTTTATTACCGGCGGTCCCATGGGAGACTGCGGCCTTACCGGACGTAAAATTATCGTTGACACGTACGGCGGACAGGGCAGCCACGGCGGCGGCTGCTTTTCAGGCAAGGACCCGTCCAAGGTGGATCGCAGCGGTTCCTACATGGCCCGGCACATCGCCAAAAACATCGTTGCCGCAGGCATTGCCAAAAAATGTGAAATCCAGATCGCCTACGCCATCGGCGTGGCAAAACCGGTCTCCGTAATGCTGGATCTTATGGGAACGGGTGTTATAAATAAAAGCCAGCTTAAAGAGATCGTCAACGATGTATTTGATTTAAGACCCGCGGCCATCATCGAATATCTTGATCTTTTGCGACCCATTTATCGCAAGACCGCGGCATACGGTCACTTTGGACGTAATGAACCTGAATTCAGCTGGGAAAAAACCAATATGGCGGATGTGCTGCGAGATAAGGCCGGAATTTAAGGCTGGATGCTGGATGCTGGATATAGTCATTTGTCATTTGACCAGTGACCAGTGAACAGTGAACAGTGACTAATGACCAATTTAACAAGGAGAACGCTAACGGATGAAATATGACATTAAAAACATTAAACTTGCCAAGGAAGGTTTACTGCGCATCGAATGGGCCGGTCAGAGCATGCCGGTTCTCAATCAAATCAAAAAAAGATTCAAAAAGGAAAAGCCGCTGAAAGGCATTCGTGCTGCAGCCTGTCTGCATGTTACCACCGAAACCGCAGCTCTGATGCAAACCTTGAAAGCCGGCGGTGCCAAACTCGCCCTCTGCGCCTCCAATCCTCTTAGTACCCAGGACGATGCGGCAGCTTCGTTGGTGAAAAATGACAAAATACCTGTTTTTGCCATCAAGGGTGAAGACACTAAAACCTATTACCGGCACATCCATGCCGTGCTTGACATGCAACCGCAATACACTATGGACGATGGTGCCGATCTGGTTTCCACGATTCATTCCGAGCGCCCTGAAATTCTTAGCGGGGTACGCGGCGGAACTGAAGAAACCACTACAGGTATCATTCGTTTAAAGAGCATGGCTGCGGACGGAGCCCTGAAATACCCGATCATAGCGGTGAACGACGCTCAGACCAAGCATTTGTTTGATAACCGTTACGGTACCGGCCAGAGCACACTGGACGGAATCATAAGGGCCACCAACCGCCTGATGGCAGGAGCCGTTTTTGTGGTTTGCGGTTATGGATGGTGCGGCAGGGGTCTGGCTTTAAGGGCCCGCGGAATGGGGAGCAACGTGGTTGTTACCGAGGTTGATCCGACGGCTGCGCTTGAAGCGGTCATGGACGGTTTTACCTTGATGCCTATACGGCAGGCGGCCAGAATCGGTGATATTTTCTGCACGGTTACCGGCAATATCAACGTCATTCGCCAGGAACATTTCAAGATCATGAAAGATGGTGCCATTGTATCCAATTCCGGCCATTTTAATGTTGAACTGGATCTTGAAGGGCTGGAAGGCATTACAAAGTCTAAACGCGAGATGAGACCCCTGGTGGTCGAACACCTTCTTGAAAACGGCAGACACATTAATGTTCTGGGGGAAGGACGGCTGATAAATCTTGCGGCCGCCGAAGGTCATCCATCCAGTGTAATGGATATGAGTTTTGCCAATCAGGCCCTGAGTATCGAATATATGGTAAAAAGTAAAGCATCGTTTGAAAACGATGTCTTTCCGGTTCCCGTGGCAATCGACCAAGCCATTGCCAAAGAAAAACTGGCTGCCATGGGCGTTAAAATCGACAGACTGACGCCTGAACAGAAACGGTATCTGGCGTCGTGGAGTATGGGCACCTAGTGCCCATAAGTTAAAAGTGCCTAAATTTTAGGCACTTTTAACTTAT
>JAQYVG010000540.1 GCA_030145595.1 Desulfobacterales bacterium
GCTTATTATGAAAAGATTTTTTTATCACGAAAACACGAAAGTTTGAAGACACGAAAAATTTTTTGGCTGCTTTTCGTGTTTTCGTCATTTCGTGCTTTCGTGATTGATCTTTTTTGGTTCCGGCCTGTCCGGGTTGGCAGCTACAAAAGGCCTTTTTGCGCAATATGACTAAATACAATTTTTGTAAATAAAACAAGTAGGATATTGGGGGGGATACAATGGGTATTAAGCATAGCCATTTCTCATGAAGAACATCAAACAAAGATAGAAAATAAAACGATATCAATGATTTCTACTAAAACTAATTCAGCTTGCAATTTCAGGCTATATTTTAGGTTGTAATATTAGAAAAAAAAGTTTGATGTTTTTCACCAAAGGTTCACCTTGTGGAATTTCGCTTTGCGAACCCCGAAGGGGATTCCACAGGGCAAGCCAGAGAGGCACAGGAACTGTGTTATTAAGCCCTCGAAGTAAGGGAAATGAAAAATATTTTGGACAGGATAACAGGATTGACTTGATATTCATTCGCCGTAAGTCTGGCGGATAATTAAAGCCCATGCCTGCCCCGTAGGTCTGGCAGATCGTACTGGGGTGCGTCTGTGTGGGTCTGTAGCCGTTATTTGTCTTTAGCCCATTTTCTCATCATTTTAGCATTCTTTCATATTCATCATGATTTCCAATCCATACCCAAATAAAGTCTCTTCCATCTTCTATAGCAAGAGCTCTGTAATTCAGGCCGATTCGAACTGACCAAAAGGAA
>JAQYVG010000541.1 GCA_030145595.1 Desulfobacterales bacterium
TGGGCCAGGTCATGCAGGCGACCAAAGGCAAGGCCAACCCGAAAATCGTCAACCAGCTCCTTAAAGCAAAACTTGGGAGCCAATAGATAAATAATCATCACGAAAACACGAAAGTACGAAAGCACGAAAAAAGATAAATATGCATTTTACAGTAAGTGACCGTTATAAAAATGATAAAAGAACTGGACACCGTCGTTCTTTCCCAGGATCTTCCTGAGCATGGCCTCAAACAAGGAGACATCGGGGCTGTTGTGCACTCTTACAAGGAAGGTAAGGCCTTTGAGGTAGAATTCATAACAGGAAAAGGCGATACTGTAGCAGTAGTTACTCTTAACAGCGAAGACGTGCGTCTGATGCAAGACAAGGAGATCCTGCACGTTCGGAAACTACAGGCTGCATAATCTAATTGTGTAAAAATACAATTAGGGAGTGGTATACTAATTCTTTCTACTTTCGCATGCCCCGTAGGCAGAGCCTGTCGTACCGGGGTGTTTTCGTACTTTCGTGTTTTCGTACTTTCGTGTTTTCGTGATAAAAAAGGAGGATTTTTTTGAAAACAACCAACAACCCAACTTTTAAGCTATTTTTAATATGCCTTATCTTCGCTGTGGTTGTCGCCGGCCCGCCATCGGCAGCCGCCGAAATCCAGCGGGTGGCCGTGGTTCCTTTTAAGATTAATGCCGAAAAGGATCTGTCGTTTTTAAGAGACGGCATCGTTGATATGATCACATCACGTCTTTCCCGGAAAGACAAGGTGGC
>JAQYVG010000542.1 GCA_030145595.1 Desulfobacterales bacterium
ATTGAGCATGCAATTGCCGCGGCTAAGCGAGCCGGGGTCAAGCGCCTGGCCTTGTTCCATCATGAGCCGGTGCGGACCGATTCCGAAATAGACGAGCTAACAGAGAAATACTGCCATCCAGGCTATAGCGGAGACACAGAAGTTTTCTTTGCGCGAGAAGGAATGGAGATTGAACTTTAGCGCTTAACTATCAGTCTCCGTGTGCATCATCACTCCAAATCATAACCTCAGTTTTCCAACTCTTATAAGATAAGCTGAACCATAACTTCAGGCACTTGAACTTGTTCAATTTGCAGGAAAACAGCCCCTTTCCCCGTGAACAACCGGGATCTAAGACAGGGTAAACCAAGGCTTGGTCTTCCCCCGCATGGCGGGATCTTCGATGGGCAAGCCTGTCCCGCACGGCGGGGGATGCTTTACTCTAAATATCAGAATTGCGGTATCAATCGACTATTGACAAAAAGGCTCAACTTAGGTAATTGAAATTAATTTTAAATGCGTTCAACGCCCGCAATGTATGAAAAGGATACATTTCGAAAATGAAATTTATGTTTTGGTGGTGGTGGCAAAGGTCGTGAAGTTTACTCACCACCCTGAATAATAAACAGTGACATTCAGAGCTGTGAGAAGCTTCAGCAAGCGACGCAGAAGTAGCTCACGGCTTTTTTTGTAAAGGCCGGTGCTTTTTCTGAAACACAGGCTTTTTTCATTTATAAATTGATAATTTTTTAAGGGAACGATTCAATCGGAATATATTG
>JAQYVG010000543.1 GCA_030145595.1 Desulfobacterales bacterium
ACGACAAGAATACGGGGCTCGAATGGTATGCCGGTCCTGATAAGGGTACAAGCTGGAATGATGCCAACAAATGGGTTGAAAATCTTACCGTTGCCGGCGGCGGCTGGCGTCTGCCGACAAGGCAAGAGCTAAAAACTCTGTATAACAAGGGAGTAGGGACCCATAACATGACGCCTTTGCTGAAAACTACCGGATGGTTTGTGTGGTCTAGCGAAACCAAGGGTTCGTTGAATGCGTGGGGCTTCTCCTTCAGCTTCGGCTTCGATCACGGGCTCACCCGAGGCTCCCCCATCTACTTCGGGCGGGGTTTTGCGGTGCGTTCCCGAAAATGATGATTGCTGCCTTCAATCGTAAATCCAGGTCACCTCAATATCGGAATCGATTGGGGTTCCGAATCTTCAATCCTAAATCTTGAACACCTGCTATCTTATGTCGTATATAATTTGTGATATGGTCAAAAAGCTGAAAAATGGCAAGCGGTGATAAGTATTTTGTTTGCGCTCAATGAGGGTTAAAAACGTATCTGCGCACCGCCGCCCCAGTCGAACTCGGAATGCCAAAGAGCAATGAGTGAAAAGTTTTTACAAATCGTGTAGTTCAATCCCGCGCTGCCCTCCCACAGGTCGTGAGTGTCGTATTCGGCTTCACCAAAGAGCACGAGGCGCGGGGTCAATTCAAAGTCCTTGTCGACACTGATGCGTGCACCGCCGTCGGAATCAACCCAGGCTCTTGATTCGACGTTGAGTGGCAGT
>JAQYVG010000544.1 GCA_030145595.1 Desulfobacterales bacterium
GATAGATTTGCAACAGTTCGGGGTCTATGCTGATTCACTCGGTATAGGCCCCGGTTGTTTTGCTATGATCAGAAATGCCACTTAAACTTGTATGCCAAGTACCATTCGACATAACAGTAGAAAAGGTCGAGCTGCTAAGAAGACTGTTTGGGTAGAGTTGTCGATGGGATACAAATATGCGCCAAGCAGGGAAGGACGGGAGAAAAGGAAGCCTGACATGACTGATAACATTTATTGAAAAAATGAGTGTTTTGGTGTGTGGCCAAAGCGTAAATAGTTATTTTTTTAACTTTTTTTAATACTACAACGCTACTTAAAATTATTTATTGCTGATAAGGTCTTGTTATATAAAAAGTTAAGTTAATTATGTTAAATTCGAAATTCGAATATCGAAATCCGAAACAAATTCAAAATCCAAATTACCAAAATTCAAAACGGTTTTTAAGCGGCTGTAAGCGTTTTTATTTTGAAAATTCGGATTTTGAACATTTGATATTGTTTCGAATTTCGGATTTCGTGCTTCGTATTTTGGAACAATAAATCAGGTTTTCGCTATTAAGTGGCGTTGTAGTACTAATCTTTTCCAAAAAACCTCATTTTTTCAGATTTTTGGAAGACTGTTTCATATATGACAGACAGGAAATATTCCAGGCTTTTTAGCAAGTGATTATCATCAGTTAGCAACCATCCCACCGGTACAAACAACAAAATTTTTGTAAAAAACTACTTGCAAGGAAAAGATTAACT
>JAQYVG010000545.1 GCA_030145595.1 Desulfobacterales bacterium
TATTTCTCTACAACATCCTGGATTACCGGACGGAAATACCCGTACTCCTTCTCGAACCGATTCTCATATTCTCGAAGAAACCGCTCGAAATAATAAAAAAACACCCGATAAAAAACCGTGTGTTCCGGATGACGTTGGCGGTAGATCCCTGCCATGGCAGGGGAGATGATTCATGAAATGGGCCAGGAGCGGAAAAGAGCCTCAAACACCTGATACACCTGGGATGCTTCAGTGATTATCAGACTATCATAGTATGGATGTAATCAGGTGTTGACGATGGAAGGTATATTTTGACAACCAGCGGTGACTTCTACCGTGCGCAAAAGGCTTCGGTTAAAACGAAAGCTGCCTGGAGATACGATGTCGGGCAGAGCGGAAAACATTCCTTGCAGCTGTTTCTCATTGGTTCATTTATCATATTTTTGGATTACCGAAGAATCTTTTCAAATGGGATCAGTTTGCGCGTAGCCTCTTTGTAGGCCCGGTAGGCATCCCCGAATTCATCGGTCAACAATCTCTCCTCGATCCTGATCCGGTTGAGGAAGATCGGGATCATGACCGACATTGTCACAAGTCCACCCAGGCTGGAGGCGTACACAGGCATACCGAAACAGACCAAAATGACTCCCAGATAGATCGGATGTCGCACGAAGCGAAAGACGCCATGCGTAATGAGTTTATGATCTTCCCTTATCACCAGAGTCGACGAGTAAGACCGCTTGAGTGTAAAAAAGGCGACAAAAGCT
>JAQYVG010000546.1:0-137 GCA_030145595.1 Desulfobacterales bacterium
GTGGAGCTCTTTGGAGCCCACTTGACTGGAGCAGCTACCCGTGAGTACTCGCAGATCTTATTTGACTGCGCAGAGAAACTCTATGTGGCCCGCCGCGACAGAGCCAGCCAAGTCAAGAGCAATTCGCCCAGCCGACC
>JAQYVG010000546.1:147-739 GCA_030145595.1 Desulfobacterales bacterium
GTGGACATTGACGCGGCGTTCAATGAACGTTTTGCGAAATGGACCATCACGGATAAAGCTAACTCCATGCTCAAAGGAGATGCTTATGATGCATTAAGTGCATCAGAGCAAACACGCGCCGTGGCAACCGCAAGATGGTCAGCCAAGAACGACGCCAGGACGGACGGTAGAAAGAGTTAGAGTATAATGTGAACCATTATGAGGTTGGCAGTAGAGGAATACAATTGGAATACAAACAGCGAGTGTAACGAGCAAAAAGGGAGAGGAAAATTAAAGTTATGAATAAATTCTAATGCCAACAACACCAAATGATAAGATGGTACAGCAAATATAAAATGACTAAACAATATCATTGTTTTATCTGATAGAATTTTGGTAGCGGTGTTAGGTGCATCGTGGTATCTCTTAGAAAACCGAACTCTCCTAGAATCCAGAACTCCTGATAGAATTGAGTAGGCACGAGCTAAAATCCATGAATTCGGTAATTTAGATGGAAAATCTTGAAAATAAAATGAATAATTCTCATCGAAAAATGTCACCTTATAGACGCCGTTCTTGGATGGAACAAACCGGTTGCAGGATACTCTTGGAG
>JAQYVG010000547.1 GCA_030145595.1 Desulfobacterales bacterium
GGGTGTCAAGAAAGATTCGGGTCGATGCCGAGGGTCCGGGATTTAGGGACAATTCAGAAATAGAAGCCGTTATTGACTTGCTGAAAGGATATGAGGTAGGATTACATTACTGTTTAAAAAGATCTGCGAATACACACGACTTTCATGTCAGCATTCACTACCCGAAGCGCAAGCTAAACTATGCTTGACCTGGTTCGATAGACATGAGTCTTGTTACTGACGCTGCAGCAGCTATAGCACCGCTGGCTCCGCAGATTTTCGGTTATGGCTGGTAGCTTTACAAAGCGGCCTTCGATCTTGTATCCATTTCACCACTCCCACAAGATTAACGATATGGGAAAACATGATAAGCTCTTAATAAAAATCCTTCGCGGCGTTTCGGATGCCAACATTCCGTTTTCCGGTCTGTGTAATTTGCTGAAGGCATTTGGATTTGATGAACGAATACGCGGCGACCATCATATTTTTACCAAGAATGGTGTTGCAGAAATATTGAATTTACAGCCTATAAGCGCAAAGGCTAAACCGTATCAAGTGAAACAGGTCCGAAATGTCATTTTGAAATATAAGTTAAATTTAGGGGCAGACAATGAATAAATACGAAGTGATTATTTATTGGAGTGACGAAGATAGTTCGTTTATTGCCGAGGTACCGGAATTGCCCGGATGCATGGCAGACGGCAAAACACATCAAGAAGCGCTTTCAAATGCTGAAATCATCATCAACGAATGGAT
>JAQYVG010000548.1 GCA_030145595.1 Desulfobacterales bacterium
GTTGAACTGGAGGGAGAGCCGCTGGAATATACACCCGGGGTGGCCGGAGAATTTGTCTCACGGCGCAGTGTCAATTTTCATGACCGCACCAAAGGTGCCGGGTTCATGCAGGGTTATGCCATCACCAACTTCCAATATGGTTCCGTGTACAGCCGTTTTGAAGGCGACCGTGATGGAACAACCAAGCTTACAACCGGCACCTGGGAAACATACAAAGGCACCGGCAAGCTGTCCGGCATTAAAGGCAAAGGTGATTTCAAGGTGACCAGAGGCGAAGGGTCGAACGAATTCATCCTCAACATGGAGGGCCAATACGAGATTTAATCCACAGATTTCGCAGATTACACAGATTGCAATGGAGAAGCGCACGGGATTGCGGGACTTGCCGGCTAAATTCCCCGCTGCCGGCTGCGTTGAGACAGAAAATATAACTTGTTGATGCCCCGCGGTTTACCGCGGGGCCGCTCTTTCACGATACGAGAAGTTCGGGCTGGTCAGACAGAATTGGCTTGCTTTGAACATGCCGGACAAAGCCCCACAAACTCGAGCGTGTGTCCGATGATTGTATAAATAGTGGCACCGTAAAGCTCATTTTCAAGTTGTTTTAAGGGCGCTATGGGCGCATCATCCACGCTCCCACAACATGTGCAGCGAATATGGTAATGCTTCTTCGGGTTCCAGTCGTAACGCTTTATGGTGCCGCCAATCTCCAGTTTTTGAATTTCACCCGACT
>JAQYVG010000549.1 GCA_030145595.1 Desulfobacterales bacterium
TCTCATGCCCAGGTCGGCCCCGGGCAGTCCCACTTTGGTCAGTCCGGTGCGAAAACCGCTCTGACCGGTGATAAAGGATGCACGGCCGGCGGTACAGCTCTGCTCGGCGTAGTAGTCGGTAAAGATCATCCCTGCTTTGGCCACGCGGTCGATGTTTGGTGTTTGGTAGCCCATCAAGCCCATCGAGTAAGCACTGATGTTGGATTGTCCGATATCGTCACCCCAAATGATAACGATGTTGGGTTTGGATATTTTGGCAACCGCTGTTGAGCCAATGAGCGATAGTACCACAGCAGAAGTTAACAAAAAAAGCCATACCATCATTTTATTAGATCTCATTTTTCCCCTCCTTGTGTGCCTAAATAAAATCGTGTTACGATTTTATGAAACGCGGCTATGCCGCTTAGTTCGGTATTGCTTTTTAAGGCTCTCAATGCATTACCCTCATTCTTCGCCTTCTCCTCCGCCTGTGTCGCCGATGTACGCCTGCAATGGATGTTGGAGATAGAGGCATACCGATGGGATCGATAAAAAGTGAAACAGGGCCGGATGGCAGCGGTTTGTCATCTTCCAGCACATTAATCTGGTATACGAGATCGTTATTTATCAATTGTGGATTTTTCAATTCCACAACGACATCCTCGACCTCATCCTTGTCAAAGATGGACAGGACGGCATTGGGCGGATCGGCTTTAAAGCTGCTTTTGCTTGTGTCTTCTTGCCAATCC
>JAQYVG010000054.1 GCA_030145595.1 Desulfobacterales bacterium
ACCCTCAGGCCCGGAACAAATTGTTCGAAAAATTCATGTCCCAAGTTCTGGGTCGTTATGGATACCGCCTCGCCCATATCAAGACAATAAACCACACGGCCATGGAAATCGAGTTCGAGGGCAAACATGAAGCTACCGGCGCGCCCTTCTATGCTGAGTGCAAATATTCTGAAACAGCCGTCAGCGCGCACGAGCTGCAGGCCTTTTTCGGTAAATATATGACCCGCTGGCACCGCGACAAGCGCTGTCACGGCTTATTGATCGCCCTTCCCGGCGTCGACAGTATTGCCAGAACATTTTATTTAGAGCATATCGCAACCAATCCCGAGGTCACAACACTCCTTTATGAGGAGAATGAAGTTCTGCAAGCTGTTATGGATATGCCGGGAGCCGTCCATCCGGACACCATCGCCAAACGCATCGCCCGCACGACCGGCAAACCTGGTGACCGCTTTCTGCTTTACACTGCAAAGGGTTTGTTCTGGATCCAGTATGTCAGCGGGCCTGATAAAAAAACCACAAATAGCGTAGCTGTTTTCGACAACAAAGGAGTGCCGCTGTCAGACAGGCCCTCCTTCGACTATCTGGCAGGGCTTTATCCGGAACTTGTCGATTGTGACAATATCGCCGTCAGCAGCACTGCGGCCTTACAGCCGGGCCTGTTCCAGGATGACCCAGACATTATCGAGCTGCAGGGCAGCTCGGAATACTTCGAGCATCAATTCCCGGCATCGGCCGCACACTTTGTCGGCAGAAAATCTTGTTGTGAAAAGCTTAACTCTTTTGCAAAAAACGTTATCAGCAAAAAGACTTCTTGCCGCGGTGTCTTGTTGGAAGCCCCGCCAGGGTGGGGAAAGAGTTCTCTGGTGCTGGCCTGGACCGCCGGCCTCAAAACCGACGGCCACTTTGCTGTAGCAATAGACTCGCGTTCTATATCTTCATCACGATCTATCCCGTACTCTGTGGACTATGCCATCCGTCAATCAGGAGATTTCGGCGGCAGGCTCCCGCTAACAGACCGTATTAAACCTTCTGTCGATTTTGCAAACGCGGTCCGGGCGATGCTTGAAATTGGACAATCGCTGGAACGCCACGGCATCCTTATGCTAATCTTTTTCGACCAGTTCGAACACATTTTGGGTCAACCGGACATCCTCTTTAGCTTTCAAAAGCTGTTGCAAAAAGTCAGTGACGCCCAAACCAATGTGGTGCTGGGTTTTTCATTAACAACAGGGCTTATCGACTCGTACGACGGCTCTTTGCAAGAAATGCCGACCGCTATTGCAAATTTAAGCCGGCATATCATCCTGGAACCTTTCAAGGCAGCCGAAACCAATGAGATTTTGGAAAAACTCAGCAATAAACTTAAGGAAACCTTAAAAAAAGACTTGCGATTTCATATGGCCGAATTTTCGCAAGGATACCCCTGGCTTTTGAAAAAACTTTGCAGCCGGGTGATAGCTTTGCGACAGGCGGGACTGTCGCAGGCAGACATCGTCATGCGCCTGCATAGCATTGAAGCCCTTTTCCGGGAAGATTTGCGTGGATTACCGTCAAAAACATCAGCCATGTTGCATCGCATTGCCCATGCGGCCCCGGTCCGTATTTTAGAAACGAGTGCAAACTATGACCATAAAGCCGTTCAGAGCCTGGCCCGTCAAGGCCTGCTGATAAATATCGGCAATATATACGACGTATACGCCGATGCTTTCAGAGACTACCTGACCGACAACAAGGTGCCTGCCAACACAAGCTATCTCTTACTTGCAAAAGTGGGGCATGTTCTGCGGGCAACCAAAATTTTGAAAAAAGCAAACGGTTCTCTGGACGCACAGGCATTCAGGACCCAAACCGCTTTATCAGAAAAAGCGTTTTATCATGTCGCCAGAGACATGAAACTGTTGGGACTGGTAAAAATGGATAAAGGCAAAATCATCCTGAAAATCCATTTTCCTGAACCTTTAAAAGATTTTGAGTTTGTATGGCGCCGTCACATCCGGGACAGGCTGCAACTTAACCGCCAGGTTCGGCGGCTCCTAAAAGCGCTGGAAGAGAACCAATCACTTACAATCGACCAAGCCGCTTTAATGCTTGAGGTCTTGTGCCCCTACATTTCGTCCCCGCGGCAAACCTGGTTAGCCCATGCCCGTTGTTTTGCAAAATGGATGGATATTGCCGATTTGGCACTGGAAGACAGCAAAAACCGGACTCTTTTTCGGTACGATCCTGCAACAGAAATTCGGGAACACCATCTTTTGCTTCCCAAAAGATCCGGAAGGAAAATACCACAGATTCAATATTCTCCGGTTGAAGGTGTGGCCATAAGACTTGTTCAGGCCCTTAAAAAAGACGGTAGCGTCGCCTGGACAGGCCTTAAAAAAAGTACTATTTTCAGCGCTCTGGCGACACTCGAAGATCTGGGTTTCATTCAAAGAAGAACCCGTCTGATCAAAGTGCTGCCAAAAGGTTTCGAGTTCGTAGCAAACCCGGATCAACGCCCGCGTTTATTTGCCGAAAGTGCCTTGCAACTCAACTCGTTTGCCGCCTTTATAGAAATACTCACATCGCATCAAGATAAAGGCCATACGCTTTTAGCGCTGGGCCTTGAGCTGCGCGCCAAACTCGGTGCCAACTGGCAGGAGAGCACGGCTGAAACAACCGCCAAAATTATGATGGATTGGGCCCGGCATGCCAAACTTGCCCCGGGAGTGTTTGCACAAATACGCAAGGGGCCGCTAAAAGGCTGGAAAAAGAAGGAGGATCTACAGATACCGCTTTTTTAAACCCAACCCGGATAAACCGGAAAGAATAGCCACAAAGGCACCAAGACACAAAGAACAACTGTTTATTATAATTTAACTTGGTGTCTTGGTGTCTTAGTGGCGAAAATATTTTGTTAGACAGGTACTAAAAACTGCATGAAAAATTTTTAAAAAGGAAAATATACTTTATATTTTCATGCAGATTTTAAGTGAGAGACTGGGATACGGGTATTGTGATTTTTTTCGACGGTACATACCGGCTGCGGCGACAGGAGAACGGACCACCAATTTCAATTGGCAAGTGGGCCTGCTCCTGGCGGCTGAGGATCATAGACTTTGCAGTGAATCAGCCGGATGTCAAGCATCTCAAGCCGATTGTGGTTGTTGCCACGCAGACCGGACAAGGCCTATTTAAAACTACTTGCGCCGAAAGCCTGGGAAAAAGGATATGCAGGGATTTTGATCTCGATATCAACGAGATTCTCTGGATTGAGCACTTTCCGGGCGAGCCCCATCGGATGTATGTTGCCACTTTTACGCCCAAGTCCTATTTCGGCGCTGAAACATATTATGCCATCGACTGGCGACCCATCAGATCCAATGAGCTTGAAGCCATCAAGTTCTTTATTACGGAATGCGATACAGACCAATGATGTTAATACCTATTTGAGTTTGACTCGAACAGGTATTAGTTTCCCATCTATTGGCCGGCTTTATCAATATCAATGATTTTACCTTTTAGATATTCCTTGGTTTCATATTTGGTAATACCCATTAGCTTCTGCGTTATCGTTCCCAGCCGCTTGATTTGCTTCTTAATCTTGGCTACTGTTTCCCTAAGCGGATCCTTTTCGGGCATATCCATTAAAACGAGCTCTGCATACCCTGAAATCGCCATCAGCGGTTGATTCATTTCGTGGCATACGGCACCAGCCAACTCAACAACACCTTGGAGTTTTTCGTGCATCAGCCGTTCTTGCTGTGTTTTTTTGATGTCGCTGAGATCTCTGGCCACGCAAACACTTCCGATATTATTGTTATTTTTATCTTTCAAGATACTGATAGAAAGATTACATGGGAAAATAGGACCATCCTTTTTTTGCATGTTTATTTCATATTCTCTGACAAAACCCTCGTGCCGCAATTGGGCCAGCATTTTTGCAAGTTCATCTTTGTCGGCATACAAGTCAAAGTAGGACTTGCTTTTCATTTCTTCAAAATCATAACCATACATCTTTGCCGCCATTTTGTTCCACTTTATGAAATTACCGCGGTTATCGACTATGCCAATAACGTCGGCCGAGTTTTCAAAAACATTTTCAAGGTAATCTCGGGCCTCTTTTAGTTGTTGCTCAGCATGCATACGTTCCTTGATTTCAGTCACAGAACTCAAAATGGCGCGCTTATTTTTCCAATTAATCTGTATTCCGGTTATTTCCACCCATACAATGCCCCCATCTTTAGCAACAGCTCTAAAAGGATATGCTTCCGGAACCTTGGCACCTTTCAATTTTTTCATTTGGTTGTCTATCACCATTTCTCGGTCATCAGGGTAAATGAAATCAAAAGAGGCAGGGTTATTGATTAATTCATCGGCCGTGTAACCCAGATATTCTGCAATGGTATTGTTTGCAAAAACAAGTTTAAGATCCTGAATGATTAAAATGCCTACATTGACATTATCAACCACATTGCGGTATGTCTCTTCGCTTTCTCGCAGGGTCGTATCATCCCGTTTAAGCTGATTACATTCTTGCTCAAGCTCTTTGATCCTTTGTTCCAGTTTTCCGTATGTCGGTTTTTCAGTCATCTGAAAATCCTCCAATTACCCATAAAGTAAGTAAAGATTAATGTTCTTTAACTAAAAAATCAATGTCTCTTTGCCCGGCCCGGATTGACCGCATGATACAATAATGAAAAAAGTTCTTGCTCCCCAGAACCAGATGGTGGATACTAAGTACCCAGGCCTGCAGAACAGAACGCCCAAAATGGGTAAAAAGTATCCATTGTTTTAAGTGCGAAACCAATCGATTTGCCGGTTTTGCAATTTATTTCTCATGGCATTGATATTGCATTTAAAAACACCATGACTCTCAAAACCTTCCATAAAAGACTCTGGACCGGTGTTCCAGTCTGGATATTTATCGGCGCCGTGGCGGTGCTTTTTCCCATATTTGCATTTATGACCATGCAAAGTATAAACCGCCAGAAGGAAAACAGCACTCGCCTCTTGCTGGAAAAAGGCGCGGCTTTGATAAGGTCTTTTGAGGCCGGCGCCCGTACAGGCATGGGAATGCGCTGGAGCGGACGCCAGCTTCAAAAGCTTCTTACCGAGACGGCCCAGCAACCTGACATTCTTCATCTGCTCGTCACCGATATCAATGGGGTCGTCATGACACACAACAACCCTGCACATATCGGTAAAATCTACGGCAAAGGCTTGAATCTAAAAACCGCCAGCTTGAAATCGGTGCAGTGGCGCATTTTGTCAAAGGACGGGAACAAAAAAATATTTGAAGTTTTTCGAAGGCTTGCACCTGCCGGTGAACCCATGGGTATGCGTCGCGGCCACATGATGATGCAATTGTGGAGGGAACAAAGCGGTAACACCCGCATATCCATAGCTCCGGCGGAATTCATTATTTTTGTGGGTCTGGATATGAGTACGATTGACGAAGCCATTAAATCCGACACCAAACATGCGGTTGTCATGGGTCTGATATTGCTGTTCATCGGATTTACCGGCATTATTTTGCTTTTTTTAGCCCAGAGCTATCGTGCCACAAAAACGTCGCTCTCCAGGATTAAAGCTTTTTCCGATAATGTCGTCGAGAACATGCCCATCGGCCTGCTGGTATTAGACCACAAGAAAAAAGTTACTTCTTTTAATAATGTGGCTGCATCGGTTATGCAGCTTTCATTGCGTGAAATCATCGGAGAGGATGCCGAACAAGTTCTCCCGGCGGAGCTTTGGACGCTGCTAAACAACCCCGATTTGGAAAAAGGGATTGTTGAAAAGGAGATCGACTGCATCGTTGCAAATGGCAAAAAAATTCCCCTGGAAGTCGGCGCCACCTTACTTTATGATGAGAGCGAAACGTTTCTTGGCTATGTTCTGTTGTTTAAAGATCTCAGCGAAGTGCGTGCTTTGAGAAAGGAGATTGCCAGAAGCCAGCGCCTGGCATCCGTGGGCAGGCTGGCCGCCGGTGTTGCCCATGAAATTCGCAATCCGTTAAGTTCAATTAAAGGCTTTGCCACCTATTTCAAGGAAAGATATCATGACATACCTGAAGATCAGCATATTTCAAACCTGATGATTCAGGAAGTAGATCGCTTAAACCGGGTTGTCGGCGAGCTGCATGAGTTTGCCCGGCCAATTACAATTGCAAGAAAACCGATTCAAATCAAAAGCTATATAGAAAACTCTATTGAACTCATAGCAAATCAAGCTTCAGCGGCAAACGTAACAATCCAAACTACGCTTGCACCTGAAATTGATGAAGTCTATCTTGATCCCGACAAAATCAGCCAGGTTCTTTTGAACCTTTATCTAAATGCCATCGAATCGATGGATAGCGGCGGAACCCTTTCCGTTGGACTTTCAGTAAACGCCGTTAAAGAAGGAGTGGAAATTCGTATCTCCGATAGCGGTGCCGGCATCAGCAAAGATGATCTGGCTCACATTTTTGATCCATATTTTACCACCAAAGCCGCCGGTACGGGCCTTGGGCTGGCGATTGTGCACAATATTATTGAGCCCCACCAAGGCGAGATAAAGGTTGAAAGCCAGCCCGACCAGGGCACCACTTTTACCATTTTTTTGCCGAATTCTTAAGGGGGTTCAGGGTTCATAGGTTCAAAGTTCAAAGGTTAAGCAAAGGCAGGATTTACCTTGCAACCCTGCCTGTCCCGCCGTGTTCCCGCGCCATAGCATTGCGAAGGCGGGAGCCCGGCGAAGGCGGAAACTTCTGAACTCTGAACCTCTGAACGTCTACGAAAGGTAACCCTGAACTTCTGAACCCTGAACCTGTGAACCTTACAGAGTAAGAGAAGAGTGATGAAAACAAAAAATACCATACTGATCGTTGATGACGACAGTGCCCATCGCACCATGTTGCGGACCCTCGTTGGAGGATGGGGATATGACATTGTCGAGGCCGATGACGGCTCTACTGCTATCGAACAAGTGCAGCAACGCCCCTTTGACCTGGTTTTGATGGATGTGCGCATGTTAAAGGTTTCCGGTATCGAGGCTTTAGAGCAGATTAAAGCCTTTAACCCCTCTATACCGGTAACCATTATGACCGCTTATTCATCTGTTGAAACCGCTATCGAAGCTCTAAAAAAAGGCGCCTACGATTATTTGACCAAACCTCTTGATTTCGACAAACTGCGTCTCACGTTGGAAAGAGCCATGGAGCACACCCAGCTAAAAGAAGAAAACCGCATCCTGAAAGAAAGCCTGGGCCGTCATTTTGACATCCGCAACATTGTTGGACGCAGTCCGGCCATGGTTAACCTTCTGGAAACGGTAGCCCATGTGGCCCCTTCCGAGGCAACCGTGATGATCACCGGTGAATCAGGCACGGGCAAGGAATTGGTTGCCGGGGCAATCCATTTTAACAGCCCCAGAAAAGACGGTCCTTTTATAAAAATCAACTGCGCGGCCATTACGGAAACGCTTCTGGAATCGGAACTTTTCGGGCATGAAAAAGGATCTTTTACTGGTGCTGACCGCCGCAAAGAAGGACGCTTTGTTCAAGCCAGCGGGGGCAGCCTGTTTCTGGACGAAGTCAGTGAAATGCCGCTGACCATGCAGGTAAAACTGTTGCGGGTACTGCAGGAAAGAGAGGTCACCCGTGTGGGCGGGGAGCAGGTAATCAAGGTAGATGTTAGACTAATCGTGGCCACCAACCAAAATCTTTTGGATCTGATCTCTAAAGGGCTGTTCCGGGAGGATCTTTACTACCGCCTGAACGTCGTCAGCCTAAAGCTCCCGCCTTTAAGAGAGAGAAGGGATGACATCCCGTTGCTGGCCCGGCATTTTTTGGAAGGATTTGCCGAAAAAAATCGCAAAGAGGTAAAGGGCTTTACACCCCAAACCATGGATCACTTGATCAGGTATCACTGGCCCGGCAATGTTCGCGAACTGATGAATGCTGTTGAAAGGGGTGTAGTGCTGACGCGCTCCGAATATCTTGACGAGCAGGACCTTACGCTCATGCAAGATGATGCGCAGCAGCCGGAGGAGACCCTGCTGGCTCTGAACCATATTGACATGGACATGCCTCTTGATGAGGTTGAAAAAACTACCATCTTACGCACCCTGGAAGCTGTGGCCGGCAACAAAAGCGAAGCCGCGCGCCGCCTCGGCATCACCAGAAAAACGCTGCATAAAAAGCTCAAGCAGTACGGGGTCATGAAGAGCATCAAGTAAAGTGTTTGATACTCTTTGTGAGAAATCCGGGTTAACCCGTTGTTCATGTACTATTTGGATTAAAGCGAGATTATAATAATAACTATATGGAGATTACTGATGAGACCCAAGCGAATTCTGTTCTTGTTATTTAGCCTTGTATTTTTTTGGGCCCAGACGGCCTTTTGCCAGGATGCTCCCCGAGCCATGGATGCAACCAAAGCGCCGCCGAAGCTGTCGCTTAATGCACTTCTGGACCGCGTTGAAGCCCGCTATGAAGCTCCAGGCTTTGAAGCCCTCTTTTTTCAGGTTTCAACAATAACCGCAATGGATATCACTGATACGGCCTCGGGCCGAATTTTCGTTAAACGTCCCGGCATGATGAGGTGGGAGTACCAAAAACCGGAACCGCAAACTATTGTCACGGACGGCAGCACCTTGTGGATCTACCGGCCCGAAGATCAGCAGGTTATGATCGGAAAAGCCCCTGAGTTTTTCAGAAACGGCAAGGGGGCCGGGTTTCTTTCAGATATCAGGTTATTACGCAACAAGTTTTATATCACTCTCTCAAATGAGCTCCAAAACGACAGCTATCTGCTGAAATTGTTGCCTATTGAACAAACATTCGACTTGTCTTTGATACATCTGTTAATTTCAACAAAAACTTTCGATATTGTTCGTATCGTCACTTATAACTCGTACGATGACAAAACCCGCATTGATTTGAACAATATTCAGTTCCATCAGAACCTCGACGACACCCTGTTTACCTTTAAAATACCTGACAATACAGAGATTCTGCACCTTGATGAGTAACCTGCATATTTAGCCGCTAACCGCTGACGAGCTCTTCGGGGATGTCGGCATTGGTGTAAACTTTTTGAACATCATCGCAATCTTCAAGGGCTTCCATCAAGCGGATCATCTGCTCTGCTTCCTTGCCCTGAAGATTTACGGTTGACTGGGGAAACATGGTGATTTCGGCGACAATATAGGGGATCGCCTGATCATCAATCGCCGCTTTTACTTGCTCAAAATCCTGAACGGCAGTGATGATTTCAAAATTACTATTATCTTCTCGAACATCCTCGGCACCGGCATCAATGGCGGCTTCCATTAAAACTTCTTCATCAGCCGCCTTATTTTCGACAGCAATATAGCCTTTTTTTTCAAACATCCAGGCCACGCATCCGTTGGCTCCTAACTTTCCGCCGGTTTTGCTTAATATATGGCGAATATCCGCAACAGCTCTGTTTTTGTTGTCAGAGAGAGATTCAATAAAAACAGCCGCACCTCCGGGGCCGTACCCTTCATAAACGGCCTCTTCGTAATTGACGCCCTCAAGTTCGCCGGTCCCTTTTTTGACGGCCCTTTCAATGTTATCCTTGGGCATATTCTCATTTTTTGCGGCCTGGATAGCCGTTCTCAGCCTAGGGTTCGCGGCTATATCTCCGCCCCCCATACGGGCGGCAACGATAATCTCTTTGATAAGTTTGGAAAACAGCTTGCCCCGCTTGACATCCGTTGCGCCTTTTTTATGCCTGATGGACGACCATTTGCTATGCCCTGACATAATAACCTCCTATTTCTTACCTAATCCGATAATATAAATCTCCCGGCTGGCCTTGCGGCTGCTTTGAGGTTTAAAAATCTTGGATTTATTAAAACTGCCTTTAACTGAATCTGAAAACGCCTTGAAATCTTCTCCCTGAAAGATCTTGCAAAGGAAAGATCCACCGGGTATCAGCATCTTTTGAGCGATCGACAAAGCTGCCTGGCAAAGATTGAAAGACCTGGCGCTGTCAACGTGTTTGTTGCCGCTGGTTGCCGGAGCCATATCGCTGATAACTACATTAAAATCCTGGCCCTCCGATCTCAAAACATCGTTGTTCAGCGACAATATGTCTGCGGTATACACGCTGACATGTGCCGGAAGCTTGATCGTAACAGGCTGCAGGTCGATTCCTACTACCCGCCCTTTAGTGCCTGTCAGGTTGGCTGCCAAAAGCAGCCAGGAACCGGGGGAACATCCGAGATCGAGAACTTTATCTCCTTTTTTAATCAGATTATACTTGCGCTGGATCTCCTCGAGCTTATAGATCGATCTTGCCGGAAATCTCTCCTTTTTGGCCCGGCGCGAATAATGATCCTGCCAACAGCTTCTCTTTTTTTTCGCTTGTCTCATAACAAAATCTTTTCGAGATTTTATATAGAGCGGCTTCGCCACTTAAAAAATATTAATAAATACTGCATGAGAAACCAGGGTTAGAACAGTGCCCTTCCATAAATACATTCAGCACTAAGTGTTTCCAATTCATAAATGAGGGATTTTTTCGATGAGCAAGGCCGCACAAGGGTTTTTGCCCGCTTGTCCCGCATGTATTTGGCGGGGAGGCGTACTTCAGTACGTCGAGGGCGGAAACCCGCGGAGAACGCCGCTCATCGGAAAAATAACCATTTATGGATGGAAACTAAAACAGTTCCTCCATGGCTTCTGCAACGGTCTTTATGCCTTTGAGCTCTATCCCTTTGACGGCGGTCATGCGTTGCAAATTGCTTTCAGGCACGAAACATCGTGTAAATCCCATTTTTTTTGCTTCCGCCACCCGGATTTCAACATGGCCTATGGCCCTGACCTCCCCGGTTAGACCGACCTCGCCGAAAATAATTGTGTCATTTTGAATCGACCGGTCTAGAAAGCTGGATGCAATCGCAGCCACGATGCCCATATCAACGGCTGGTTCATTAATCCTGACACCACCGGCGACATTTATAAAGATATCGTGCCCCATTAAATGCATGCCCAATTTTTTTTCCATTACAGCCACCAGCAATGCGACTCTATTCTGGTCAATGCCAAGAATAGTTCTGCGAGGGTTGCCGAAGCTGGTGCTGCTGGCAAGGGCCTGCAGCTCGACAAGAATGGGCCGTGTACCTTCCATACTGGCTGTCACGACCGATCCCGGTGTGTTGACAGGACGTTCGGCAAGAAACACGGCCGATGGGTTGGCAACTTCCTGCAGTCCGCTCTCATTCATTTCAAACACACCGATTTCATTGGTCGATCCGAATCTGTTTTTTACAGCCCTTAATATCCGAAACACATAATTGCGATCGCCTTCAAAGTAAAGAACCGTATCAACCATATGCTCCAACAGTCTGGGACCGGCTATGGCGCCGTCTTTGGTCACATGGCCGACTAAAAATATGGGTGTGCCGGTTTGCTTGGCCACGAGCATCAGCCGTACGGTTGATTCGCGAACCTGGCTGACGCTGCCGGGAGCTGAGGTCAGGTCGGGACTGAACATGGTCTGAATCGAATCGATGACAAGCACATCCGGTTGTGTTGATTGAAGCATTGCCAAAATCGACTCTAAGTCTATCTCTGAGACCACCAGTAAGTCAGGGGATACCGTCGACAACCTTTGGCTGCGCATTCTTATCTGTTGGATCGACTCCTCCCCGGATACATATAATACTTTATGGCCCTCTTTTGACAGACCGTGAAGGGCCTGCAGCATCAATGTCGATTTGCCGATCCCCGGATCTCCGCCAATTAAAACAAGGGTTCCGGGAACAAGACCACCCCCTAAGACGCGGTCAAATTCTCTGATGCCGGTCTTTAAACGACTCTCCTTATCAAGTGTAATAGAATCTATGGCAACCGGAACCGCCTGGACCGCGGATAAACCCTTGGCAATTCCTCGATTCGTTCTTGTGGATACGATTTCTTCCACAAAAGTCTGCCACTGGCCACAGTCCGGACATTTGCCCATCCATTTGGGGGCCTGATAACCGCACGACTGGCAGGAAAATAATGTTTTTGATTTCTTTTTCACGGCCCTGCTTTGCTTGTAAATATGATATCCTTTGACATCTCGACACATAGCATGTCATTTAGTTTGGATCAACCCGGGATAGTTTCCATTAGGCTAAATTGATAACCATTTAGTAAGCGGCGCAGCCGCGTCGTATAAAATCGTAAAGCGATTTTATTATATGATAGATTACCATGTCCATACATCGCTGTGTAACCATGCCGAAGGCAGCATGGAAGCATATATCCGCAAAGCTGTCGAGATCGGCTTAACGGATATCTGCTTTCTGGATCATCTGACCATGCGACCAGCCGAAACGAGTCACTCAATGGCCCTTAGCGAGGTTCCTTTTTATTTTCAGGCCCTCCAGCGTTTGAAGCAGAAATACAAAGGAAAAATTAAGGTAAAAATCGGGCTTGAGATAGATTTTAACCCCATATACATTGATATTTTAAAGGAAATGATAGAAAGATTTTCTTTTGATGTCATTGGCAGCTCTCTGCATTATACCGGCGACCTGAACATCGTCAGCCGTAGTTCCTCATGGAACCAAGGCAGTCACGACCCGGATCTTGTATACGACCTGTATTTCGAACACCTTAAAAAAATGCTGGATTATAATTACTTCGATGTAGTATGCCATCTTGATCTTATCAAAAAATTCGGCCGGAAATCTTTAAAATCCTTAGACAAAGATTATAATGAGATATTATCAACAATAAAACAAAAGAATCTGATTGTGGAAATCAATACGGACGGATATAATCATCCGGTTCAGGACATTTATCCGTCGTTTGATATTATCAGAAAATGCCGTGAACAAGACATCAGCATCACTTTAGGCTCAGATGCTCACATGCCGGCCAATGTCGGACAACACTACGAAAAGGTGCTGCCTCTGCTGATTGAAGCCGGATACAGTCACCTGACCGTATTTGACAGACGCAAACGCTCTCAAGTTTCCATAACAAATACATGATGAATGAGACGAATTTTTTTCATTGCCACGAAGACACTAAGGCACGAAGCAATAATAATAAATATACCCTTTGTGTCTTTGTGCCTTTGTGGCAAATATTTTTTTATGAAGAATTTAAAATTGATGAATATGAAAACCCTTTACAGATATTTATTGATCATTAGTTATATGCTGCCCCTGCTGTTGTCTGCCAATCCCCCCGCCCTGGCAATCAACAGCGAGCCATATTTTAAAACTCTTCAAAAAAGACTGATTCAAGACGGTTTTGACAAAGGCAGGATAAAGGAACTTTACAGCAAGCCCCAAGTTTATTTTGAAACAAAGGGCGTTGCTCGCTTTTTAGTGCATAGTGAAGCCACGCTCAATTATGATCAGTTTTCATCGCCGGTCTCCATTCGGAAAGCCCGTCAATATATGCAAAAGCATCAATCCATTCTCGCAAGCACGTCAAAGTCATACGGCGTCGACAAAGAGATCATCACGGCCATTATCCTGGTTGAAACACGACTTGGCAACTTTTTGGGCGGCCCCTCCACCGTGAATATGCTTTCAACCATGGCATCTCTGTACGATTCAAACGTGCGGGATATGTTTTGGAATGAAACTTTAAAATCGCAAAAATTATCAATGAAAAAATACGAAAAATGGGCGCGGAGAAAATCTAACTGGGCCTATAGCGAACTTAAGGCATTTCTTAAATATACTGCCAGAGAGAATATTGACCCGGTGACCGTTTACGGCTCATATGCCGGAGCCCTGGGCATCGCCCAATTTATGCCCAGCAGCATTCTAGCCTATGCAAAAGACGGCAACAACGACGGTCAGATAGATCTTTTTAACCACGCGGATGCTATAACGAGCATTGCCAGCTACCTGAAACACTTTGGCTGGCATCCCGGGATTGACAAAAAAGGGGCTAAAAAGGTCATTTATCGTTATAACAAAAGCAATTATTATGTTGACGCCATATTGAAAATATCTGTGTTATTAAAAGGTTAAAAGTGGATACCGCAACTATTTTTTTCTGGATAAAAATTGGTGTCGTCTTCTATATATTCACCATCGCGGCAATCATCGATATTGCCCGCAAGGATTTCGGTTCCATTGGCATGCAAGCGCTTTGGGCTGCTATTGCCCTGATCCCCTTTGTCGGGTGGCTGATTTACCTGATTTTTGGATTCAGAAAGGGAAAAAAACCCGGCCCGCCTGTTGAAGGAAAATAATATTTGACAAACTTACCTCTTTTTAATATTCAACTCAAAACTTTCTCCTTTAATATAGTGGTCCCATCGTCTAGCGGTTAGGACGCCGGCCTCTCACGCCGGTAACCGGGGTTCGATTCCCCGTGGGATCACCAGCAATAAAATCAAGGGCTTAGCGAACTTTGCTAAGCTCTTTTCAATTGCATGAGAACAAATCCCCAGCGCCATGCGATCACCATCTCAATATCGTAGTGTTGTTGACCCGTCTTAACATCAAATTGCCCGGCTACGCACTTTGTGCTCATTCCGGGTTTAAGCTGTAAACTGTAATCTTTGTCCTCTTTCACAAGTGCTATTTCAAAGCCCTCCAGTTCAAGATATATTTATTATCTTCAGTAACGTTGAGAAACTGCTCTGATAGCTTCTTCAAATCTCGCCTTGCCGTTCTTTCGCTAACATTCCTATACAGAATTTCAAACGGAGCCTCGTCAAATAAATCTTTAATGTTAAAGGGTTTATTATAATCTAATAACATCACTAATAAATCATGCTGTCGTAAAGTTATGTGCTTTTTCTTTTTAAGAAAGTCATAATAATCACGCAAGGTGAATTTTCGATCTGAAGGTCGGACCACAAGAAAATGGTCTTTATAAGAGATTCGGCTAAAGT
>JAQYVG010000550.1 GCA_030145595.1 Desulfobacterales bacterium
AACATGGCAATATACCGGTATAATTGAATGTTGCGCGTTACGGGTTGCGCGTTGCGAGTTTAACATAACCCGAAGCCCGCAACCCGCAACCCGCAACCCGCAACCCGTAGAGGGTGACCTCATGGAAAGTGAAATAAAACAAGCCGCAGCCATCGCGGCGGTGATGCAATACCTCAAGGCAGAGGAAGAAATGATGGCCATGCAAGCCATGGCTGCATTTGCTGTGGGGTACCCACCGGTTGGTCATGCAACACCACCGCAAAAGGCTTGGGGGATCAGCGGCCGTCAGGCCCAGATGCAGATGCGCGGCATGATGCAGATGAAGACCTTCAAATAAAATCGTTGCACGATTTTATGAAACGCGGCTGCGCCGCTCTATAAAATGGAGTATAACATTATCTCAGGGGAGAACATAAAGATGAGCACACATGATCAACTCAAAAGGACTACCATGGACTACAGCCCGGACAGGCCCAAGGCGGAAAATCCGCTCAATATAATGGATCTGACCCTGCGTGACGGTCACCAGTCCCTGTTTGCCACCCGCGGGCGGACCGAAGACATGATTCCGGTGGCCGAGATGATGGACGAAGTCGGTTTCTGGGCGTTGGAAACCTGGGGCGGTGCAACCTTTGACACCATGCACCGCTTTTTGAATGAAGATCCCTGGGAACGGAACAGGGTTTTGAAACGCTACGCCAAAAAGACACCCTTTTCCATGCTGCTC
>JAQYVG010000551.1 GCA_030145595.1 Desulfobacterales bacterium
AAGAAGCCGAGGCCGGTTGGGAATTGCTCGCCACTGTCGCTGCAGTTCCAAAGGCTGCCGATGCCACATTGCGGAGAAAGGCTCTGCGATCTTTGGTACTGTTATCGTTATCAGTGCTGCTGGCTGCTAGTAGACTCGTACTACTTGTACGTGTATTAGGATTAGGATTAGGATTAGTAGGATTAGTAGGATTAGTACGTGTGATGGTCGGTGTAGTAGTAGAGGAAGGAGAGAATGCTTCCGTAGTAGTAATAGTAGCAACAGTAATCAGCATCCAAACTGTGAGAATTGTCAGACGGTTCATGGAAAAGGAATTCATTCTTGATTGATTGATTGATGATTGATGATTGATGATTGATGATTGATTGTTGATTGCAAGGAAGGAGAGTGGAATAGAACGAAATGAATTGAGTTGAAGTTATGATTGGTTCAATTGACAATTAATTGGTTGGTTGGCTGGTTGGCTGGTGAACAACAGGCAACAGGCAACTAAACTCGCAACTCTGTTTGTTCGTTCGACGTGTTGGCTTGTTGCATCATACATGTCAATCGGATCGGATGTTGCATTTGTTCTTTGCGGTCGTCGCATCCATCCGCATCGGTGTCGTGTTGGGCTCTTTTTTCAAAAATGATGTGGCGCAGTTTGTTTATATCGTGACGTCACGATTAACACCTACGAGAAACAGAAACCAAGGAAAAAGGGAAAGAGAAGAG
>JAQYVG010000552.1 GCA_030145595.1 Desulfobacterales bacterium
ATTAGCTCATCCTATCTAATTATAGTTCTCTAATATCTTTCCTGTCATATCCGATGTGATTCGGCCATGAATATCATCATTAACTCTTACAACAGGTCCAAGGCTACAGCAACCAAGACAACGTACCGATTCAAGGGTAAAACGCATATCTTCTGTGGTCTGGCCATCTTCTATATTCAATGTTTCCTGAATACTTTCTCTAACCCTTTGAGCGCCTCTCACATGGCAGGCAGTGCCGAGGCATACAGAAATGATGTGTTTGCCCCTTGGTTCGAGGCTGAAGGTGCTGTAGAATGTGCCAACCCCAAAAATCTTACTGATTGGAACACCTATCTTCTCTGCAAGATATATGAGCGATGCCTGTGGTAAGTAATTATATTTCCTTTGAATTGCCTGAAGAATCATAATCAGGTTTTCTTTATCCCTATTAAACTGCTCTTCGATTATTGTGTCGAGCTCCATGTAATCGATCTCAACAGGTTGATGAGAGTTGGGTGAACCTACCTCTGCCATGTACTTATTCCCCCAAAGTAGTAAGTGGTTGATTTGTCACTGGACAGCTTTCAACGCAAGTGCCGCAGCCAGTACAAAGGTCTGTGTTGACACTGCGGGCGCGTTTTTTAACCCTGACCTTAAAATTTCCAGCAGAACCCTCTACAGATTCAATATCTGCATACGTTATTATCTCAATGTTTAGATGCCGGCCGACCTC
>JAQYVG010000553.1 GCA_030145595.1 Desulfobacterales bacterium
AAAAAAGGGGAAGATATTTCTGCCACCTGGCTTGGAAAATACAAAACAGGGTTTCAAATAGCAGCTATTATACCATTGATATTTCATTATCCGTATTTTGGAATTAATCTGAATGCTATTGGATATGTCTTTTTGATAGGCGCTTTAATATTTACAATCTGGTCAGGAGTTGATTATTTTGTAAGATTCAGAAGGCTTCTTGAACTATAAGGTTTTTTATTGACAAAAATTATTAAAGTCTTTAAATAAAAAGCTCTTGAGCGGGAATAACTCAGTGGTAGAGTGCGACCTTGCCAAGGTCGAAGTCGCGGGTTCAAATCCCGTTTCCCGCTCCATTTTTTTTTGGCGGCATAGCCAAGTGGTAAGGCAGCGGTCTGCAAAATCGCCATCTCCGGTTCAAATCCGGATGCCGCCTCCATCAGAACTGTAAAGGCTTGCAAGTAATTACAATAACTTGCAAGCCTTTTTTTATTGCGCGCCAGGTCGTCGACCAAAATCAACTCGGCTGAATTACATCTCGGTGCCGGCACGGATTATGAAAAAGTAATCCTTAAGATTTTCCAGAAAAGACCGATAGTTTTAATGGTTGGCGGCTTTGGAATCTTAAAACATTATCTGGTTGCATTCCTCTGATATCATTCCACAATTTTATGGTGCTGGCTGAATTATCGGGCGAAGGGGTTTTCGTTAAATATGGCAAAAATAC
>JAQYVG010000554.1 GCA_030145595.1 Desulfobacterales bacterium
CACACATTTTATTATACCGAAATTTTTTTTTATGACACAATAAATTGAATTAACTTTGTAATTTGATAAATACTGCTTCGGTTTACACCATAAATTGGTATATTCTTTTGTTTTGCTAAATATTGAAGTTTTTGATTTTGTTGTAAATGTTTTTTTAACCCAATAATTAAACTAGCTTTTTTAACTTCTTTTGTTAAAGTAAAAATAAAAAAATTTTGATTAAGTTTTTAAACTTAATCAAAAAATGATTAATGAAAACAATGTTTTATTCAATTGAATGTTAAAATCACAGAAAATTTTCTATGTATTATTTAGAAACATTAATAAGTTCATTAAAAGTTGGGGTATCTAGTACCGCAAGTTGAGCTAACATTTTACGATTTAACTCAATATTAGACTTTTTAAAATTATGAATTACACGGCTATAAGTTAATCCATTAACGCGCGATGCGGCATTAATACGAGTAATCCAAATTCTACGAAACATACGTTTTTTTTGTTTTCGTCCAACATATGAATAACGTAAAGCTTTCATTACTTGTTGATTAGCTACTCTAAAAAGACGTGAGTGTGCACCTCGGTAGCCTTTAGCTAAATTTAAAATCTTTTTGCGACGTTTTCGAGCGACATTTCCTCGTTTGACTCTAACCATTTTTAATTTTAATAAGGTAACATTAATTTAATAGGTTTACTATCACTAGCAC
>JAQYVG010000555.1 GCA_030145595.1 Desulfobacterales bacterium
CGAGGTTTTAAGCCGCCACAAAATCTTGAGTAGGCCGAATCTGGTAAAACCAGGCCTTCAAGTGAACATACCAATTCAGCCTTGCGCAAACCATGGTCGAAGAGTTGCGAAAAGAAGCCAAAGCATAAAATCAAAGAAGGCACGATCTATAGCAGAACACCCCTCTTTTATCGGTAATGGCAATATTGCACTAATCTATAATCTCTATGACAGCATGCTTTTTTGCCTTGCCGGAAGCAGCGCTTAAAATGGTCCGTATGGCGTGAGCAGTCCGGCCCTGCTTGCCGATTATCTTCCCAATATCCTCTTTAGTTCTAATACGAAGACCTGTTCACCCTCCACCTCTAAAACCTCTACCTGTTCCGGATGGTCAACCAGTGCCTTTGCTATGCGTTTGATCAGATCTTTCAAGGCTATATCTCTTTTGTCGGCAGCTGAGAATTAAGAAGTGTCTTTACATCCATATATATTTTTATCGTTTCATTTGGCAATCATTTTATGGATATTACAGCAATGCCAGCCTTTTTGCAAAAAACAAAAAATTCATCTTCAGAGACCTGTTTGACAGGCTCGTTTCAGTCTGTTATATAACACACGTCCCAAATAAAGGCGATGGGACTCTGCGCCACTCGCACGGCGACCCCTTAATCAGGTCATGATGCTTTTGTGGTTATCTGCTTCGTTTCCCCAGGCCAACTGCCCC
>JAQYVG010000556.1 GCA_030145595.1 Desulfobacterales bacterium
CCTGGCGGCCTTGAGGGGTATTGGGGACACCCCATAAATAAGTAAATAACGATCTTTTAAGCACGACTTATTTACTTGTTTATAGGATGTACCCAAAGTCCAAAAGGCTCTTATTCACTATTCAAGCTTTGACCCCGACCACCTGGAACTCGCGGACAAAAAGTTCTCACTTTTCCGATCAAATCCGTTTTATCCATCGTTGGGCTTTGCCCCAAAAGGCAATGTCTGGACTGTTGATGTCGGTCTGCATTACCGCGCCATTGCATGGCGTGAGAATGAAAGTGTTATCTGGTTTTGGATAGGCTCTCACGAGGACTATAACAAACTCATGAATCGACTCAGTTAACGACAATTTAACACACCTTTTCTATTCAAATCCGACCTCCGTCTTTATCATTCCAGCATAGAGTTTTATTCCATCTCATCAGATAAAATACTCACAATCCTGTCTATGATAAAGCTCTTAGCTCTGCGGATTACACCTCCATTGCACCCTGATTATTTTATAAGTTCTCTGATCACCCATATTTTATTTAATCTGCGAAAATCTGCGAAATCTGCGGATTGATCTGCATCTCTTTTTTTATTACCTTTCTATGATAAAGCTCTTAGCTCTGCGGATTGCACCTCCATTGCACCCTGATTATTTTATAAGTTCTCTGATCACCCATATTTTATTTAATCTGCGAAAATCTGCGAAA
>JAQYVG010000557.1 GCA_030145595.1 Desulfobacterales bacterium
CATGATCCGGGCCAACATTGCGCTCAATGTCGAATTTACAACTTACACCGACGGTGCCAAGGTGGAAGAGGGGATCGACAACACCTTGTTTGTTTTGCTTTCGGCCGGATTTTAGCTTTATCGCAATAGTTCACCGCAGAGCACGCTGAGAAGGTCACAAAACAAAAAACAGTAGCTTCCGGAAAAATGGCCACCAAGGCACAAAGACACAAAGCAAAACGGTTTTATAAAAGAAAATGAACGTCGAACACCCGCCTGCCATGCGTAGTGTGTTGGGTTGGTTTAAACATGGATATATATCAAGTGGTTAAATTTTAGCTCACACCAATTTCAAGGCATTGCGGGCAGGTCGAACGTCCAACATCGAATGTTGAATGGGCAAAAGATGCAGAAACAGAAAAAGTCATTCAAGGTTTGCCATTGGATTTGTGAAAGCAAATGAAATTAAATTGCGGAGCGGAGCGACATCATTATTCGATGTTCGACGTTGGATGTTCGATGTTCGACGTTTGCGTCTTTTGGATGTTCTTCTCCCAAAACAACTTAGCACTTATGGGGTCGCCCCCGGTGGGAGGTATGAGTGAAAAACCCGGTTTTGCGGCTGGTGCTGATCGCGGCGGTCTTGAGCCTGGTCGGCGTCGGATCGGCCCAGGAGACCGGTCCGGGAACCGTGTCCGGTGTCATCCGGGTGGAAAAGGC
>JAQYVG010000558.1 GCA_030145595.1 Desulfobacterales bacterium
TTTCCTTGCTGTTGATAAATATTTCAAAACGAGTGGTGTCATCAGCGTAATTTATGACTTGCAATTCTGAGTCTAAATCAAAAATTTGCCGGGAAAGCTCCCGGGGCAGTATTTTAGAATTAATCTTTGCCAGACCCAAAAGCTGTTCATAAAACTTATCACTATTCTGTTCGGAACTGCATACAAGCGCCACATGTTCGAGAATCATAATTCTACCCCTAAATCAATCACGAAAGCACGAAAGTACGAAAGCACGAAAAAATAATTAGAAACCGACTGTATATTGGAGTATTGGAGTGTTGGGTTTTAAGGTCTCTGTTTTTCCACTACTCCATCACTCCATTTTTAAATAGAAATATTGACCTTTTTCGTGCTTTCGTACTTTCGTGCTTTCGTGATATTTTTTTTGTTTCTGTTATTCGGGTTAGGTGATTTCGCTTTTTAGGGTGTTATAAAGATCGAACGCTTTATCCGGCTTTTCGTTATTGTGAACCACGGCCCCCACGGCCTGGATCATTGCAATCGGTGCTTCCGACTGGAATATATTGCGTCCCATATCAACGCCGCTGGCTCCCTGCTGAACCGCATTGTAAGCCATGGTAAGAGCATCCAGCTCAGGAATTTTTTTGCCGCCGGCCATCACAATCGGGACCGGACAGGCGGCGCATACGGTTTCAAAATCTTTTTCAATATAGTATG
>JAQYVG010000559.1 GCA_030145595.1 Desulfobacterales bacterium
ATCATGGTATGCGCCATGATCAGTATTTTTTTCATTATGCTTCTCATTACTGTTTGTTACCATATTTCGCAGCAATTCTAACATGGATAAAGGAGGATTTTTAGGTTCCGATGCTGCATTGTCATTTTTACTGGTACTCGTAGTTACATTCTTATTCAGTGGAACTTTGTAATGCCGAGCTCCGGTAAGTTTCACCTTATGGGATATGGATTCTAAAGACGGCAGCAAGTTTGTTATTCCCATTTTATCGTGGAATTTCAGTATTGGAGCGAAGGGTTGGATTGATGAGAGGGTCCAAGTGCCAGTGCTTTATTGTTTGTGCTACTGTAGTGATTAGTGATTAGTGATCAGTACCGGTACTTTACATAGCGATGATTGATGATTGATGATTGATGATTGATTCATTCATTCGATTGGTGATTTGATTGAAGGCCTTTTCCACTATTTTCGACCTTTCCACGCGGGTTTGAACGTACCCTGCCCGGTACGTATCATACATTACAGGCTATTACAGTACACCACGTACTCACATTTTATTTTGGACACCACAAAGAAAATTAAAGAAATAGAATGATCTACCGTGTTCAGTGTGTACCGGTGCACTTGGAAGATATGCATTGCTCTTATCAATGAATTTAAAGGACATCGTTATGTTATCACCTTTTATAGTTTTTAAAATCATGTATATTTGTGGAC
>JAQYVG010000055.1:0-10539 GCA_030145595.1 Desulfobacterales bacterium
CCGGAAAGGACCGTCCGGTACCCCGTTAACCGGAGCTAATTCCTGCCAGTTTCCCATCTGACCGTCGTAACAGATTCTTAATTCCGGAGACTCCGCATTAAAGGCCGGTACTTGTGTATCGCCTTGGGCTAAAACGACATCCGGATTTCCAAAAATGTCTCCGATCAGATAGTTCTGCGCCATTGCGATCCGTTTATCTTCGAATATCCCAGATAAATACGGACCGCGATGTTGGATTAAACCAAACATGGACTCAAGTTCCAGGCGGTCTTTTTTATTATAAACGACAGCAAACCCACTCATTCAACTTTTTCCTTTCTTCCAAATATTTAATTAAGTAGTCGGAAAGTTTTTCCCATAATGTTTTGTGAATTAGCGAAATGGATGATCAGATTTTGAAGCGTGTGCTGTTTGAGTATATTAAGGATCGTTAGAAAGAACAGACGTATTGCCAAAATCTATCATCCCAAAAGATCACGGGTCGTTCAGCAAACCAATTAATTTTATAGCGAAAGATTCTGTTCTTTTTTTACGAACCTTTATATACGAGTTCACACGGTTTAAAATATGATTATCCATTGAGCGGTCTTACAGCAAGAACTCCCCTACCCCTCATTTGATTTAATTTGCCTTTGACCGGCGCCGGTCAAAGGCAAAATTACGTCAGTGTTTTAATCGTTGCGTTTGCAACCGGTTTTATTTTTTAATTTCAAATATTCCGACGAGTCCGTGTCCCATCCCGGTTCCGGGTTGGAGCTCCATTTCAAGCTTGCGCAGGGCAAAGCCGAGGACCGATTCGATCAGGTTGGCCCGCACATCTCCCCACTTTAACCAGCCCACGCCCTCGATGACCCTGCGCATGGTTTCCATGGCCTCCTGAAGCGGTTTGGGGTAAGAGGGAAGAATATCCGGGATACATTCCAGCTTGCCGGTGTCGCAATCGTAGTCGCCCAGAAGACTCATGGTGTATTTGACCAGAGTGTTGCAGGACATGAAAAACGATTCAAAGAAGTTATTGAGGTGCTCAAATCCCGGCCGGGGGACGTAATCGACCAATAAGTTCTCTAAATCCGTCCGCACGTAAGTTTCAAAAAGGGCGTTGACCGGGCCGCGAAGCTTGGGGCAGTTTTTGTTGTAATCCCCCGTGTCCAGGTGGCGGCCGATGAATATGGAGCGATCGAAATAGACAAGTGGTTTGATGGCTACGCCGGCTTCCTGGGAGGCGCTTTCAATGATCGCTTCGATTTCCTGCCGGCAGACAAGCTTGAGCGGAAAATCGGCCACATCGGCGGTGGCCCTCTCCTCTTCGGGATAGATATAGGATATGCGGTAGTCCATGAAGTACTCCTGATCGGCCGGGTGGTGCCACAAGTCCTGCCATTCAAAAGTGTAACGACCGAGCCAGTCTCCCATAAAAAGGGCATGTTCAGGCGCGTGCCTTAAGATGTCGGCGATGATTTTAATGCACTGCTCACTGGTAAAGTGTGAAAGGGTCCCGAAAGAAGTAAAATATAAATCGAAGGGCGGTTCTTCATCCAAAAAGCCAGGAAGCATACCCTGGGAAATATCTGTTGTTTCAAATCGTAATTTGGGATTGTCACCATAGTATTCCAGAGCCTGCTGAATCAAATTTTCGTTGAGATCAATGCCCACATATTCCTTTAACATGTCGTCGGAAACGGCGTTGACAATGTAATCGCAGATGCCCGGGTGCTTAGTGGTAACCCCCATAATCAGGTCATACCCGTCCCCGCTGCCGCAGCCCACATCCAGTATACGCATACGTTCCAATCGCTTTTTCTTGCGTGCCACCAGATCGTTGAGAGCGGGGCGTAAAAAGATGGCGGTTACCTGATCTTCCCAAAATCTTCTGACATTGTCATATTTCCCCAGCAGGCCGGTGGCTTTGTCGTACTTTCCGGTTTGAAATGCCTGGGTATATGCTTTTTTCTCTGACATCCTGGCCTCCTTGCAGACAACCGTTCAAGCGACCGTGGTTTTTAGAAGGTCAATGGCCTGAAACGCATCTTTGCAATAGGCATCCGCACCGATCTCTTGCGCAAATTCAATGGATGTGGGGGCGCCGCCGATAAGGACCTTGACGCGGTCACGAATTCCTTCTTCTTTCAGTTGCTGAACAACCTCACCCATGACGCGCATGGTGGTTGTCAACAAGGCCGAAAGACCGACGAACGGTGCCTGATTTTCCTTGATAGCCGTCATGATGCGGTCCACAGGGACATCCGTACCCAGGTCAATGACCTGGTATCCGGCTCCCTTGAGCATGATGGCCACAATGTTTTTACCGATGTCGTGCAAATCTCCGGCAACCGTGGCGATAACAAACTTTCCCTTGCTTTCGACTCCGTCTTTAATCAGGTGGGGACTCAGTATGTCCATGGCCACGCCGACACACTCGGCCGATGCCAGCATGTCCGGTATGAGGTATTCATTGCGTTTAAATTTCTCCCCCACCGCTTCCATCGACGTGGTCAACCCTTCGAGAACGATATCCCTGGTTTCAAGGCCCTGGGCCAGGGCCTCGTTGACCAGTTCGGTAACCCCCGGTTGGCCTTCCAGTCCTTCATCGAAACCTTCATCTTCAGCCTCCACCCTTCCCTGGATGACGTTGAAGGCAATTTTTTCCAAAAGCTCATGTGCTGTCATCTGTTCTCCTTTATTCTCAAAATCTTATAGATGTTTTGCTGGTCCTTCCCTTACTATCACCGTTCACGGACTTTTTGAAACCCAAAATTCCAAACGCCAAAGATCAATTAAATCACAAATTACAAATAAATCTCAAATCTCAAGCAACAAATTCCAAACAAATCACAAACTCCAAATACCAATTACCCTGCCTATTCCGATTTTTCCAGTATTGATGAAGATATCTTTTTCAATTCGTTTGGCCTTCTTCACGATTATAAGGTTTGGAATTTTGAATTTCGGTCACCTGTCGAGAGCCTCTAGGTCGAACGATTGTGATTTGTTTGTTTTTTGGGATTTGTTATTTGGAATTTCCACTAACTCAATTACTCCGTGAACGGATACCCGCTGTCACCCGGCAGTTGATGGCTGCACCAGGCTCGGCAGTATCCCCGGTATTTCTTTTAAAATCTTCTCCTGGATTTGCGGATCCAGGTGATCGGCCGGCTGGGCTTCGAGTTTCTGCATGTAAATCAAAGCATTCTCGATGACACGGTCTTCCAGTTCTTTGGTTTCAAAACGATAAGGTGCGGAGACATCACCGCGGTGCATGGCTTTGCGCGCAAAACGTGCAAAAAGCCGGTGTTTCGAGGCCATCACTTTCTTTATTGTTTTAAGCGTATCCTCGATCTCTTCGCGATCGACTTTGGGCGCCTGCAAACAATGCTTGATGTGACCGATCTGTTCATTGTCGAGGACCGCCTGAACCGGACAAAAGGTATTGGTGCGATCCAGCAGGCCGAAAGCGTAATGTATGTACTGTGCCCCACTCATGGCCATGTAAAGATGGGTGAGAAGTTTCTCGTACAAGGCCTGCATGCCGGGCACTTTGGCATCGCCGACCCCGGCGGTGGAATAACAGGGAATATTATAGTAGCGCGCCAGTTGCACACAGTCGATATTGTACTGATTGAACTCCGGACATCCGTAGAGATCATGCAGATCGTCCAGCCGCGCCCGTACCGGAACGCTGCCGTAAAGAACCGGTGCTCCGGGTCTGATTAGCTGGGTAAGCGCGATGCCGGCCAGAATTTCTGCGTTAATCTGGGCGACCATGCCGGCTTCTTGAATGTGGGCGGATGAGCCGCCCTGGGGTGAAGACGAAATGACCAGCGGCAGTCCGGCTTCTACAATGGCAAAGACTTTTGCAGCCGTGTCATCTACGATCTGCAGCGGGCTTTTAAATATACAGGCGATAAATGAAACCACAGGGTTGTCTTTTAAGGCCTCTTGGCCCCCGGCAATGATCTGGGCCATTTTAATCACATCACCTAAACTTGATAAGCTGGTCAGACCGGCCTGAACATGCTTGGTGATATTATTCAGGCTTGCGAAAAATTTATTCACATCATGGTTGTCGGAGGTAATCTCAGGGTCCTGGATATTGAGCGGTCGAATAAAGAAATCCAGGTGCTCGAGTTTATCGCAAAGGTGTGCTGCCCGGCTCAGCAAAGCAGTGCTGCCCCGCCTCTCGGTGTAGCGGGGCACTTTTACTTCAACGTCGCTGTTTGTTTTGCTGACAAAGTCCTCCATCTCGGCGTCGAGCCATATATTGGCTTCCGACCCTGTTCCAAAATAAACTCTGGGAATTTCAGCGTCGATCAGCAGGCGATTTTCCGGTATTCGGGCACCGAGCACAAAACGCGAAGGCGCCTGGGCGACGGCTTCCTTGATAAGCCCGGATTGAAAGCTTACCCGCCAGCACGGTGCTCCGGAACCGTCTTCTTCCCATACACGCGCACCATGTTCTTTTAAAAGAGTTGCCGCCCGCTCGTTGTAGCACCAGATTCCCGGATCTTCCAATATGGACAACGACGCTTGATCGAGCCGGGTCAATTGCTCCGCGTTTAATCGCTCGTAAGGCTTTACCAAAACTCCTTCTCGAAAACGGTCTATCACGTTTCTCTCCTTTCATATTAGCTCAGCCACAAAGACACTCCGGCAGTCACGGGTGAACAGTTATCAGTGGGAAGTGATCAGTAAGGGAGCACTGATTACTGATAACCGATAACTGATTACTGACATTTGTGCCTTGGTGCCTTGGTGGCCGAACAGTTACCTTTATTGTGATTTTTTCCTAAAGGCCCGCATGTACCGCCGGCAGTAACGATCCTTGCCGGCCAGGACTTCTCCGGTTTTTATGGCTGCCATCAATTCTTGATCCAAAGGATCGACAATGGCGGCATCAAGCCCTGCAAAGATGCACATGTGCAAAAAAGCTATATTGAGCCTGCGTCGTTGGGGCAGACCGTAAGAAACATTTGAAAGACCGGTCACCGTTTTAGCACCGGGAAAACTTTTCTTAATGGCGAAAATGGTTTCAAGGGTGATCAATCCTGAGTTTATATCGGTACTAATCGGCATAACCAAAGGATCTATATAAAGATTTTCAATCGGAACGCCGTGCTTTTGGCAGGCGTTACAAATTTTTTCACAGGATCGCAGCCGGCCGCCTACCGTATTTGCAATGCCGTCTTCGTCCATGGCCAGGGCAATTAATAATGAATCGTGTTCGGCCGCAAGCGGTACCACCGTCTCCAGATTGTGCTTCTCAGCTTTGGCCGAATTGATCATGGAAGGTTTATTGTTTAAAGTTTCAAGGCCGGCTGCAATCACATCTGGATCGGCACTGTCAATGCAAAGCGGTGTTGCGACTTGGCCTTGGATACTCTCTATAGCCCATTTGATGGATCGAATTTCATCTTCCCGTGATCCCACGCCGGTGCCTATATTCACATCAATATAATCAGCGCCGGCAGCTGCCTGCTTTTGGGTTAAATCTAAAAGACTTTTGGTATCACGATTTATTATTATTGCTTTTACAGCATCAAGGGTAGCGTTGATTTTCTCCCCAATGATGATCATAAACGCTTACCTCCATCACCTATTTATATTATACCATCTTGCAGCCCGGGGATCTTTTTGCGGATCTCGGTGCGTATTTCAGAAGAAAGAACGGGTGTTTCAGGTTTTGCCAGAATTTTTTCGACTATTTCCGTAGCTCGCGCCTGGGCTGATTTGGCACCATCTTCTTCCCAGTCTTGTCGGTTATTCCTGTCACTAAGCTGAGGTTGATACAGTTCGGTGCGCATAAATTTGCGCGTATGGCGGTTGGAAACAAAATGGCCGCCCGGCCCCGCTTTCTTCAAAACATCGAAAGCCAGGGTTTCATCGTTTACCTGGATTCCTTCCACCGCCCGCATAACCATGCCGATAATTTCATTGTCTATTACCAGTTTGTCGTATGAGGCGGTCATGCAAAACTCAAGAAAACCGGCGGCGTCATGAATAAAGTTGCCGCCGGCCAGTGCTACTAACAAACCAGTCAAAGCCGATTCATAACCGGCCTGGATATCATTGGTTTTGGCATCAGACATGCCGGCTGTGGAATATAAAGGAAGGTTGTAAAAGCGGGCCATCTGGGCTGCAGCGGCATTCAGCAGACCCATTTCGATAGCGCCTGATAAGTACTTCATGTCACGCATATCGGTGATCGAAGCTACACTCCCGTATAATACCGGAGTGCCCGGGTTAACCAATTGGGTGAGCATAACACCGATGAGAGTATCCACGTTAAGCACGACCAGATTGCCGGCCAAGGTAACAGGAGCGGTAGCACCGCAAAGCGGCTCTGCCGGTACGACCACAGGTATACCGTGCTTTGCAACCTCCATGGCAAGCTGACCATAGCTTTGATCAAGTTTAAAAGGACTGATGTTACATGCTACCATTGATATAAAGGGGCGCTTTTTGAGCTTTTCGGGGGAACCGGCGATAATTTCGGCCATACGGATGACATTTCTAACCCCTTCCACCGTATAAACGCCGCCCATAACGTGCTTGCGTGTGCGATTGAGGGCCGCGCCAAACCGGTTTACATCCACCTGTTCCACCGCAAGGTCATTCGGGAACACGTTCAGCATGTAAAAATGGATGTTATCCAAGGCATCAACCAGGCGGGCCATTTTTTTGATATCTTCCAACCCGGAGCGGCGTGCCTTGCTTTCCCCGGGATCCAGAACATTGAGGGCGGTGCCGCCGGTCCCCATATAAACCTTGGTGCCGCCGATTTCGCAGTCCAGGCTGCCATTGTCGGCCCTGCCGTACAGATGCACCACCGACGGCGCCAGTTCAATCAGTTCCTTAACCAGCTTGGGATCGAATTTAGCGATGCGGGCGGCATGGTCAATCGTTGCGCCGGCTTTTCTAAATAGTTCTAAAGCTTCTGGGAAATTCACCTGGACGCCGATTTCGGAAAAAACCCGCAGACTGGTTGCATGAATTTTATTGATATCCTCATCGCTCAGGGGCTTGTATTGCCCTCCGCTCAATCCTCTGCGACTTGTCATTGTTTTCCTTTCTTTTAAAAATCTCTTCTCTCAGGACAGTCCGTTTTGCGGCAATCGGAACAGGGGATGTATGGATCTACGCCGTTTTCATCATCGCCATAGATTCCAAATACACCAGAAATGGATTTGCGGGGCGTCATCAGGCAGGCATCGTTCAACTCAACACCGATGGGCTCTGAATCGACGAGCTTGAAAAATTCTTTTTGTTCGGTAACAGGCCAGTCGCAATAACCCGGGCTGAAGCACAAGGTCACCTGTTTGCTTTGTTTTTCATATTTGTTTTTCATACGCTCATGAAACGTTTCCACCATATTATCAGCAGCTACGGATGCCATAGCGTCCAGGATGTACGCTTCCGACAGACGGTTTTTGTCCATGAGCCGGTTGATCTCGCCTTCAATGCCATCGCCTAAAGTGGCGATATAACATACGATTTCATCACAATCTTTTAACGTTTTTGAAAGTTTCGGACTTTTAAATTTCGTCCCTCCTTTTAGAAGAACGGCCCCCTTTTCTGTCGTATCGATTCTCGTATTCTGGTAGTACAAAGAAGGATCGATGAGTTCGTCAAATACCGCTTCCAACTTTTCTATTTTCGTGCAGGTCGAACGGGAAACATTGCCAAAATCGTCACTCCCAAAAAGCTTGGCCAATTCATTTTTATCTATGGTCGGCATGACTTCCATCTTAAGATCCCTTTATATTAGCACATTCTTTCTGTAAAGATGTTTTGTATAGGTATTTGTTTAATGTTAATAATTTTATGTGAAACTATTACATTAAACAATTTCTTTTGTAAAGGCTTTTTTGCAAATATCCAGGCAGGATCTGTCTGCTGGGAGCAGCAGCAATAGAGTAAAAGATAAAATCCGTAGTGCTACTTGACCTCCAGATCCTGGACGTCAAGCATGTCGGTAAGCATGCTGAGGGAACGCACGATCTGTTCTATTTTGGCCTTTTCAGTCTGTCTCAAGCCATCAATGATCTTTTGCTGGATGGGCGGTGGGGCATTTTCAGCCAACTTTTTTCCGGCTTCAGTGAGCTGGATGGTAATCACACGGCGATCCGGAGAGTTTCGCATCCGCTCCGCAAAGCCTTTTTTTTCCAAACGGTCGACAACTCCGGTGACCGTGCTGGACTTAACCATCATATGCTTGGCTATTTGGGAGGGTGGTAAAGGACCATACTCATCAAGCGCTAAAATGCAGTTGAGCTGTGCCGCGCTTATCTGATATTTTTTATTTAACTCCTTGGTATAGAGCTCACTCGCCTGAATGAGCCTGCGGATCGAATAGATGATCTGCTTGGCGTGGTCAGGCGGAAATTGATTGTCTATAGTATTTAGGTTACCGCTGTTGTCAGTTGACATTTTATTTTATTCCTGCTGAAAAGTTTTTAGCTCAAACAATTTATTACTTTATACAAATCAATAAAGCAATCTATTTTTTGTTCTTTAGACTTTTTTCTAATTTTCATAGAACAAGTTGACTGGGCTTCTCGTGGGAACGCTGCCTTCATTTTTTGTTAACCCGGTTTGAAATGGCCGATTTTACCGTAAAAGCAAGGGATATGGGAGTTAATTATATCGGTATTTGCTGTGGCGCCGGAATTTTCTTGACTTTATTGCAATTTTTTAATTATTTGATGGGTCTGTTCAGGTGCTCGTTGAGAGCTTAAAAGGGAACCCCGTGAGATTCGGGGACGGGCCCGCCGCTGTAATCGGGAACGAAAGCCGCAATAAACCACTGCTCATCTTCAGCTGAATGGGAAGGCGCGGCCGGTAGAACGATCCGAAAGTCAGAAGACCTGCCTGAATGGAAGGCTTGACCTGCGAGGAGAGAGGTAAGTCATGTGATCTTGAGGATAAAAAAGGGACATCCCCGGGTCGATTTAATATCGCTTCGGGGATTTTTTGTTGGAATGCATAACCTGATTATAAATAATAAGAAACAACAGGGGTTGTGTCTGGCTGTCTTGGGAACAGCTTCTGATGTTGGCAAAAGCATCGTCACCACAGCCCTTTGTCGTATTTTTGCAGACCAAGGCGTACGGACTGCGCCGTTCAAAGCCCAGAATATGTCAAATAATTCGGGAGTTACGCCCGAAGGTCTGGAAATGGGACGTGCTCAGATCGTGCAGGCCGAGGCCGCCGGAATACCTCCGCACGTGGATATGAACCCGATCCTTTTAAAGCCCACCGGTGATACCGGCTCGCAGGTTGTAATCCTGGGCGAAGCTTCTGGAGATCTGACGGCCAGCCAGTACTATAAAAATAAAACCCGCCTGTTCTCCATCGCCTGTTCGGCACTCGACCGATTACGCGACTCGTATGATCTTGTTGTCATGGAAGGGGCCGGTTCTTGCGCTGAAGTCAATCTTATGCCGGACGACCTGGTAAATCTACGCATGGCCGAATATGCCGGCGCCCCCGTAATTGTGGTGGCCGACATCCATAGGGGCGGCGTTTTTGCCCAAATTATCGGAACCCTGGAATGTCTGCCTCAAAAACAACGAGATCAGATCGCAGGTTTTATCATCAACCGCTTTCGCGGGGACATGCGTCTGTTTGACGCCGGAGTCCGCTGGATAAAGGAGCGGACCGCTAAAAAGGTGTTAGGCGTGCTGCCATGGTATAACCACTTCCACATTGAGTCTGAAGATTCGGTGGTAATTGAAAACCCCAAAGCGATATCGCCGGCAAAAATCGATGCTCCGGCAATCGCGGTTATCCGCCTGCCCCATATTTCCAATTTTACCGATTTCGACAGCCTTGCGAGTTTGCCTGGACTTGAGGTCTATTTTATTGAACAGGTCCAGGACCTGCCCGGGTTCAGGGCCGTTATCCTGCCCGGATCAAAAAATACGCGATCGGATTTGAACTGGCTGCATACAACCGGATGGTCTCGAAAAATTAGCGCTTATGCCGATCAGGGCGGACATATATTAGGAATTTGCGGCGGATATCAGATGATGGGCCATGCTGTGCACGATCCAAAAGGTCTGGAAGGCCGTCCGGGTAAAAGCCAAGGACTGAAGCTCCTGCCGGTTGAAACCATTCTAAAAGCCCCTAAAAAGACGACACGATCGAGGTTCGCCTGGCAGGATATCGAAGGTACCGGCTACGAAATCCATATGGGGCAGACCCGGCGGCTTGATGGAGAGCCCCTGTTTCAGGTCTTTGAACGCAACCGCATTCCCTGTGAAACCGAAGATGGATGTACGCTACACGCATCGCGCATTATGGGAACCTATATGCACGGACTGTTCGATACGCCCGGCATCACCAAGCGCTGGTTAAACATTGTCGGGCTTGGCAAAATCACGTTGCCCGACCCTTATGGCCTGGCAGCCAAAAATACGGCCTATGACCATCTGGCCGCTCATTTTGAAAAACACATCGATGTTTCGGAAATTGTTAAACTGTTAAATAATTGAGTAGTCGAACTAGCATGGGGTTAGTAATGAAGAAAATTGTACTGATTAT
>JAQYVG010000055.1:10549-14755 GCA_030145595.1 Desulfobacterales bacterium
GAGCGAAATGCTCGATGTCCGTTGTTCGTTGTCCGTTGTCCGTAGCTAATTTAACCCTAATCGAGCCAAAACTCGATAGCCAAAGCGTTATCATAACGCCGGACAAATCGAGTTAGATTTACAACTGACAACGGACAACTAACAACTGACACATTGAGTTTTAACTCAATTAGGGTGTTAAATAGTTGAATTAGTGTGGTGATAACTGTGAAAGAAATCGTACTGATTATAGGAGGATGCCGGAGCGGTAAAAGCCGTTATGCTCTTGAGCTGGCGTCACAAGTAGCTGCAAAGAACAATATATTTATCGCAACCCTAATGCCCGGCGATGATGAAATGGAAGCGCGGGTCCAGCGTCACCAAAAAGAGAGAGAGCAGCACTGGAAAACATTTGAGGCTCCCATCCGGCTGCCGGAAGCCGTTAATGATCACGGCCTCAAAGGAAATGTTGTCGTTATTGATTGTTTGACACTCTGGCTCAGCAACCTTCTTCTGGAAAATGACGACCCCCAGGGTGTTGAGGAACAAATACATGCATTGATTCAAGCGCTTGAAACTGCTCAATGCTCGATTTTTCTGGTATCGAATGAAGTCGGAACCGGTATTGTCCCGGAGAACCGTCTGGCAAGACTGTTCAGGGATATAGCCGGATTTGCCAATCAGAAGGTGGCGGCCTGTGCAGACAGCGTTGTCTGGATGGTGGCAGGTATACCGGTAACAATTAAGTAAAGAATCCAAGCCCATATGATGTGGCTTTGATTTACCCATAGGGGCGCACTTAATCTCAAATGGAACAAATTAACTCCCAAATAACAAGCATCAAATTACAAATAAATCACAATAACCGAAATTCAAAATAACAAACTTTGGAATTTCCTTGAGATTTGGTGCTTGTAGTTTGGAGCTTGTTTGTTTTTTGGTGCTTGGAATTTGTGATTTTAGACACAAAACTCCAAGGCAGAACCAATGGTCTCAGATCTATTCCAAAGGACAATTTTTTTATGGTCAAACAGATTAACCGTTTTATTGCAGCGATTGAGTTTTTGACAATTCTGCCTCTGGGCAAGCCCAAAAGATACGACCCCAAAGGTATGATTCCATACTTTCCGATTGTAGGCATCATTTTAGGACTGATGGTTTCTGCTTTTGATCAGGTGGCGATTCGATTGTGGAGTCCGCCGATTGCATCCGTCTTAGACGTTATTTTGTTAGTTGTCCTCACAGCCGCACTGCATCTGGACGGTTTGGGCGACACAGCCGACGGCCTTCTGGGACACCGCAGCAGAGAAAAAGCCCTGACAATCATGAAAGACAGCCGCATCGGTGTCATGGGACTTGCAGCCATCTTAGGCGGATTATCCCTGAAATGGGCCGGTATAGCGAGTTTGGATGTCCACCGCAGCCTTTTGCTCATTATTATACCGGCCTATGCACGCGGCAGCATGCTCTTCGGAATACGGTTTTTGGAATATGGAAGGCCCGGCGGAGGAACCGGCCATGACTTTTTTAACGATCCGATCAATACGGGTGCTTTTTTGGGCCTGCTTGTACCAATTGGGCTTTCATATTTTCTGGGATGGCAAGGGGTCTGGTTAAACTTCAGTTTCGCGGCTATAACGCTAACGCTTCTTTATTACTACAAAAAACGGATGGGATGTATCACCGGTGACATGCTGGGAGCTATGGCTGAGATAACTGAAGCACTACTCTTTTTACTTATTTCCATTAGAGGGTTTTAATGCTGAACGGTCACGGTGGAAATATCTATGCATTGGCACAAAGGTTGGAGTGTGCCCCGTCTGATATCATTGATATGAGCAGCAATGTTAATCCGTTGGATCCCCTGCCCGGCCTGGTTGAATTTCTTGTTAACAATATCAGCGCAATTACCGCTCTGCCTCAAGTAGACGCCAAATCGGCAGTGCAAGCATTTGCCGCCCGCTACAACATCAATCCTGAACATGTCATTGCCGGCAATGGAACCACCCAGTTCATCTATGCTATCCCTCAAGTGCTTGAGACTAAAAGGGCGCTGATTCTTGGCCCCACCTATGCCGATTACGCTGATGCCTGCAGCATGCACAATGTCCGCTACGATTATATGATGGCAGAGGAGCCTTTTGATTTCAAGCTGGATGTGGATGCGGTTATTGAACAAATTAAAGATCATGATACGGTTTTTATCTGCAACCCCAACAACCCCACCGGCGCTTTTATGTTGAAAACGGATCTTGAGCGACTTTGCGGCTTGCATCCGGACACACATTTTGTCATCGATGAATCCTATCTGCCGTTTGTATACGATTCCGACCAGTTGAGTATCTTGCCTGGCAGGCTTCCCAACGTATTGGTTTTAAACTCCATGTCCAAAATATTCAGAATTCCCGGTTTGAGAATCGGATTTTTGATAGCATCCGGCCAAAACATTGAAAAGTTCAGACCTTTTCAGCTGCCATGGAATGTAAACAGTGTGGCTCAGACGGCTGTTGATTATCTGATGAAGCATACGGACGAAACAGATGCTTTTATTGATAAAACCGTACTGTTTCTTGAAGACCAAAGAAAATTTATGGCCGATATTTTTAAAGCTGCAGACCACATCAAACTTTTCCCCAGCAAAACTTCCTTTTTACTGGCAAAGCTTGATGAAAAAATTACAGCGGATATGCTCTGTGATCATTTGGCTGCCAAAAGAATACTTATAAGAAACTGTTCAAATTTCAAGGGTCTTTCGGAGCATTTTATCCGCATCTCGCTGAAAACACCAGATATTAACCGTATGCTGGCGGGTAAAATTATAAACTTTTTACAGCAAATTTGATGGCTTAGCGCTCTAATTCATAAGTTCTATCACGCATTTTTTTATATTGTTTTACCGCCCGCTTCGCTTGAGACGCAAAGGACGCAGAGTTAAATATTATTTCTTTTGCCGTTGAGTGGACGGCAAAAGAAAATAGCTCAAGCTTTATAAAAGTACTATTGCATTGAAATACAAGTAGTTATTTCTTTGTCCTACAGGGATGCATGTTTTTACTTTCCGCCCTTTTATCCCGCTATAATTAGCGGGACTCAGCGGAAAGTAAAAAAGAAACAAATACTCTGCGACCTTTGCGTCTCAGCGGTGATTATAAATTATCCAATTATAATACGATACTGTATTTAAGAATACGTGTACTTAGTAAAAAGTCCAACTATGGAATTTACGATGGCATTATATGCACTGCCGGCAGCTTTTCTTTTAGATCTTGTGCTGGGAGATCCTGAGTCTCTTCCCCACCCGATCCGATGGATGGGTAAAAGCATAATTTTTATGGAGCCGATTTTCAGAAGGTTGCCGACAGGGCCGGCTATATCCGGTGCTTTTCTTTCCATATCTCTGATTGCTGCAACCTGGGCTTTGACATCTTTAGTGATTCAAGCATCTGAATTGATTCACCCTCTTGCCGGGGACGCTCTTGAAATCCTGATAATTTATTACGCTGTTTCAGCACGATCCTTAGAAGATTCAGCCTTGGAAGTCCACCGCTCCCTGCAACAAAACCGGCTGCAAGAGGCTAAAGCCAGGGTTGCCATGATTGTAGGAAGAGATGTTGCCGACCTAAATGAAGAAGGCATCGTCCGTGCCACGGTTGAAACGGTCGGAGAAAACCTTGTCGACGGAGTTGTATCTCCCCTGTTCTATGCGGCAATCGGCGGCGCTCCCCTGGCGATGGCCTACAAAATGATCAATACCCTTGATTCCATGATCGGTTATAAAAACGATACTTATCGGCATTTCGGCAAAATTGCCGCCAGAATCGACGATGTTGCCAACTTTATCCCTGCCCGTCTCGTCGTTGCGGTCATTGCAATCGCCGCTCAAATCCTTATCCGCAGAGGTCGGCATACCTGGAAAACCGCCATGGCTGAAGGTGCCAACCATTCCAGTCCCAATGCCGGTTTTCCAGAGGCCGCTTTTGCGGGAGCCCTGTCCGTTCAACTCGGCGGTCCTGGTTACTATGAGGGCCAGTTGGTCAACAAACCGCATATCGGGCTCAGGTTTGGACAGACAAAACCGATCCATATCAAAAGGGCCTGTGACCTGATGATGCTGTCCGCATTGATATGGCTGGGGATATTGTGCGCAATCATGGCGTCGTAAAAAGTCCCATCTACTGCGTTGTAGTATTTTTTCAGACACTCGGCATACTACTTGTATAGCCTCGT
>JAQYVG010000560.1 GCA_030145595.1 Desulfobacterales bacterium
ATGCTAAAATATATCTCCCCGCCCCACCGCTGCCCCTTCGCCCGTATCGGCAGAGCACCATATATCGCCTTGCCCGTCACACTCTTATTCAACTCCGCCTCAAAGGAAACTCCTCTTGCCTTAATAACTATTCCCTGTCCCATCTTTTCCCTCAATAATCAATTCCAAAGTTATTCATCCTATTTACTTCATTATTCGCTATTCCCTGTTGAATATTCGATATTCTCCGTGGTCATTCCGAGCGCAGCGCAGCGAAGTCGAGGAATCTATTGAAAATGTCATTGCGAGCAAATACTTACGTGCCTATAAGGCAGCGAAGCAATCTCGTTTTGAATTTTGTATTTTGGTTATTCGAATTTGTTTCGGATTTCGTGCTTCGTATTTCGTGCTTATTTTCTATCTGTCCTCTGCAACCCTACGCAATACCCAATACGAAATAAGTCAGTGTCATTCAGTGTTCTAAAAGTCCGTGTCACTCCGTGTCTATCCCCTCTATCCACCCCTCCACCTCCTTTACCATATGCGGCATACCTATTTGCTTGTATAATCCCACCGCCTTCTCCCAGTACTCCTTGGCCTTGCCAATATCCCCCCGCTGTTCATATATCAACCCTAAATTGCCATAATTACTTGCTATTATTTCCTGCAGCCCGAGTTTCTCTGCAATCTCCAATGCTTTTTTATGCATCTCTTC
>JAQYVG010000561.1 GCA_030145595.1 Desulfobacterales bacterium
CTTAATAATCTAAACTACTTGTAAAGCTTTCCATAATCATCTATTCTACATTATCAAGTTATAACTTCAACTGTGCCCTTTATTAATTGATTATCGATTAATGATGATTGATTATTGGCTTTGTTTGGCTTTGAATTGGGTTTGTTTTGGCTTAAATTGGGTTTGAATTGGGTTTGAATTGGCTTTGTTTTTTCATGGCCGGAATGGTCATTTTCTTCATAATCCTTTGTTGTTAATAAGTTTGCGCTCATTTTGTCATTTCTTAAATTGGGTTTGTTTTGCATTATAGAGTGTATTTGGGAATATGTTATAATGTCTAACAGCATAAACTCGAAATCCGAATATCGAAATCCGAAACAAATCCAAATTATCGAAATATAAAGGCTCAAAATAAACATCGATACTGGATGCCTTTGAGTAGTCAAATATTAATATGGGCAATCTCTGGTTACGGTATTCGGAGACTAATTTGACTTGGGTCTTCTGATCCTGTGTTCTGGGCCTGCTGGCCCTGTGGTCTTGCTTTGTAAGCAGTTTGTAAACAAGGCAAACTGAAAATGTCTGTTTTTAGTCGCTTAAGAGCGTTTTGCGTTAGCTAATTAGCTAATATATGCACATTATAACATTTTATCGAACAATAAACAAGGGGAATAAATAAAAAAGTCCGTGACTTGACACGGTCAAGTGAAAAGT
>JAQYVG010000562.1 GCA_030145595.1 Desulfobacterales bacterium
GTACCACCTTTCAAATGCCCATTTTCGTTTCTCCGCACACCGCAATAGCCTCGCCCGCCAATAGAAATTCGGCATTTGTTTCGACAGAGCCTGCATTGAATGCCATCTGGACTGGATGGAGGTGAAGCGGGAAGGTTAAATTCTTGGCGGCTTCGCGCATGGATTGCTTCAAGCTCGGCCAGAGACTTGTTGTCCGCCTTGCGAATACACTCAACACAAAGCGATAATACTTTAGCTATTTCCTCTGAGACCTTGCCACATTTTTTGCATGTAGCCATAGTATGGTAGCCTCGAAATCAGAAGTCAGAGGTCAGAAGTCGGAAGTCAGAAGTCGGAAGTCAGATGTCAGTTTTCTGTCCTCTGTTTTCTGTCTTCTGTCCTCTGTTTTCTGTCCGCCGCCGTGCCAGCCCCCTGCGACGCATCGCGGCCAGAGCCACGTCTCGGCAGGTTGGCTTTTTTCAAGATTTCCAGTAATTCGTCCTCTGTCAATTCAATTGGGTTCCCTTTCATACTGCTCGACCTTTGGGACTTCGCTACTATCGTTGGGAAATCCTGTTCTTTCAATCCGAACTCAGCCAGCGATGGTACTTTTAATACTGCACAAAGACCTTGCACCCATGTAACCCCATCAGCCGCTTGTGCGGTGGCCTTGCCAGTCAGCAGCTGGGCTATCTCATCATACCGCGCCA
>JAQYVG010000563.1 GCA_030145595.1 Desulfobacterales bacterium
GGGTTTCCGCCGGCTGGCCACTGAACGCGAAGTGACCTGTCTCATCAGATAAAAAACTTTATTAATTGAAAAAAAAGGAATGGATTCTTATTTTAAAGAAAATAATTGGACAGGATTAACAGGATCGTTAGGATAATGCGGCCTTCGGCCGAAAGGCCTCTCGCCGCAGGCGAAAAAATTCCTGTTAATCCTGTAAATCCTGTCAAAAAAAATAATAATCGAATCCATTCCTCATCCCTTCAACTATTTGAAGTTTCATAAGAGTGTCTATTTTTTAGAGTGAGACTATAAAAAAAACATAATAATATCAACCCTCCGGATAATTATATAATGAACTTCCCCACGGAAAGCTGCGGGGAATTAAACCCGGCATGTTTTACAATCGGCCACCTCACATTCACTATAATCTGTGTAATCTGCGAAATCTGTGGATCAAATTTTGGTTTCTTTTGGCGCTACTGCGTTTGCGTATTTGGAATCGGCGGCGGTATGATTTTCTTTTTGCGGCGCGGCATCTTTTTCCAGACCCCACCGGCAACATAACACTGCCAGCCCCACTTGAGCCATTTCAGAAGATACAGCGCCAGCCACAAGGACCAAAAGAGCATCAGCAGGTGAAATACCCATTGCGGCAGGGCAATTACCGAGGGCTGGGGCATGAGTTCGCCGATGCGGTCTTGAGT
>JAQYVG010000564.1 GCA_030145595.1 Desulfobacterales bacterium
AAATAATGTTCAATACGTTTCGTCGGCGGGTGCAACTGCCGGTTCGATAGAGGGACAGATAGTGAAGTTCTTCCCGTTAAGCAGTCTTGAGCCGAAGGCCAAGGCGGTCTGGCGTGTGGTCGTCGCGGCCGTAAAGCCGGGAGATGTACGCTTCAAAGTCGTCATGAACGTGGACCAGCTTACACGTCCTGTTGAAGAAACAGAATCTACGCATCTGTACGAGTAGTTGTGGTGATATGATATAAAAAGCTATTGCATAAACCTGAAATTCGAATACCGAAATCCAAAACAAATTGTTACTAAATCCGAAATTCGAATATCGAAATCCGAAACAATATCTAATGAACGAAATTCAAATGACCAAAACAGTGAGTTTTGAACATTTGAACATTTGAATCCTTCGACGTTGCTCAGGACAGGTTTTGAGATTGTTTCGTACTTCGAATTTCGTGCTTCGTGCTTTCCTTTGTTTCGTGCTTCGTGCTTTCCATATTTTCGCGCTTCGGATTTCGCATTTCGGATTTACCATCAGAAACAACATGAGCTAAAGCCCATCATACCTGCTATAAAAGCAGGAATCCCCATTTGTTCGTATTCAGGTTCTACGTTTTTTATACCATCCCCGCGTCAAGAATTAGCTGTTTTTTTCCTTGATTAGTAGAAAAAAGGTGGTTAGATAAATGT
>JAQYVG010000565.1 GCA_030145595.1 Desulfobacterales bacterium
ATTTTCTTCAACTTTCTTGCCAGTGACAGGTTGTGCACCACAATCCTCATCTTGCATTCTAGAAGATGAATTACAATCATCATCGTCTTTACTTCCCGCTTCGATGTTTCCTTCTATGTCGGAATCTTCTGTAAAACATTTTATCCTTATTTTTTTGTTAAAGACTTGTTTGCTTTTTTCTGTTTTTTACTTCTTTTTGCAACATTTGTGTTTTATTTTCCAAATTCTTTAGGTCATCCTGATAATTACATTCCAGCAGATCCTATGCAAACTCCCGCGCACATTGTTCCTGAATGGTATTTTTTACCATTTTATGCTATTTTAAGGTCTATACCTGATAAGTTAGGAGGTGTTGTTGCAATGGGTGGCTCGTTAGTTATATTATTTTTAATTCCATTCACTAACACTTCAGAAGTAAGAAGTACAACTTTCCGTCCTATTTTTAAAATTTTTTATTGGTTAATTGTTGCTGATTTTTTAATTCTTGGTTGGGTTGGTCAGAAACCTGTTAAAGACGTTTACGTTCTTGTTGGCCAAGTAGGTACAGTATTCTATTTTTTATTTTTTATTGTGTTAATTCCTGCAATAGGAATTATTGAAACAAAACTAGCGCACACAAAATCAAAATAAAACAAAATTACTTATATATGTTATTTACTCCATTAGAACAATCCGCCAAAGC
>JAQYVG010000566.1:0-503 GCA_030145595.1 Desulfobacterales bacterium
GCTCCAGTTGCTCCTTGTGCTCCTTGAAGACCAGTATCTCCCTGTGCTCCCTCAGCTCCAGTTGCTCCTTGGGCTCCTGCTCCAGTTGCTCCTTGTGCTCCTTGAATACCAGTATCTCCTTGTGCTCCAGTTGCTCCTTGGGCTCCTGCTCCAGTTGCTCCTTGTGCTCCTTGAAGACCAGTATCTCCTTGTGCTCCCTCAGCTCCAGTTGCTCCTTGTGCTCCTTGAAGACCAGTATCTCCCTGTGCTCCCTCAGCTCCAGTTGCTCCTTGGGCTCCTGCTCCAGTTGCTCCTTGTGCTCCTGCTCCAGTTGCTCCTTGTGCTCCTTGAATACCAGTATCTCCTTGTGCTCCAGTTGCTCCTTGGGCTCCTGCTCCAGTTGCTCCTTGTGCTCCTTGAAGACCAGTATCTCCTTGTGCTCCCTCAGCTCCAGTTGCTCCTTGGGCTCCTGCTCCAGTTGCTCCTTGTGCTCCTTGAAGACCAGTATCTCCTTGTGCTCCCTC
>JAQYVG010000566.1:603-681 GCA_030145595.1 Desulfobacterales bacterium
AGCTCCAGTTGCTCCTTGTGCTCCTTGAAGACCAGTATCTCCCTGTGCTCCCTCAGCTCCAGTTGCTCCTTGGGCTCC
>JAQYVG010000567.1 GCA_030145595.1 Desulfobacterales bacterium
GAGCTCTCAAACCCTCTTTACGTCGTTTGGAGCCGCGTTTTGCTGTTTTCTGTTCGCTGTCCGTCCTCAGTGTTACCCCGTCTTCAGTGATGATTTTTCTGTATTTATCGAGCTGTACCTTAACCTTAGCGTGCAAACCGATTTTACCCACTTCATAGGCCATCATTGCTTCGAAAGTATCTCTGAAAGCCATCCCCTCACCTTTCTGTCCTGGCACCATAAAGGTCAAATAATAGTTCCCCATAACCATATCCTGCGAAGGTCCGACCACCGGGGCGCCATTTGCTGGCGAGAAGATATTGCTGGTCGGCATCATCAAGGTATGACTTTCAGCTTGAGCTTCAATACTCAACGGCAAATGGACCGCCATCTGGTCACCGTCAAAGTCGGCATTGAAGCCCTTGCAGGCTAAGGGGTGAAGCATAATTGCATTGCCTTCCACGAGTATCGGCTCGAAAGCCTGAACGCCCATTCGATGCAGGGTTGGTGCCCTGTTTAGCAAGACAGGATGCTGATGAATGACTTCCTCCAGAACATCCCATACCTGCTCATCGCGTCGTTCAATCATTCTTTTGGCACTTTTAATCGTATCGGCAAGGCCGTGTTGTTTTAGCTTCCGAATAATAAAAGGCTGATACAATTCCAGGGCTATTTTCTTCGGCAAGCCGCATTGATGCAGTT
>JAQYVG010000568.1 GCA_030145595.1 Desulfobacterales bacterium
AGCATTGAAGGCGTGGAATGCCCCGAATCCACCGGCGCTTTTTACTGTTTCCCTGATGTTTCCAGCCATTATGGCCGAAATATTAATGGTACGAAAATTAACGGCAGTATGGATTTTGCAAAAGCGCTTCTGGAACAGACCAATGTAGCACTGGTTCCGGGGCTGCCGTTTGGCTGTGATAATAATGTCCGTTTGAGTTTTGCCTGTTCACTCGAGCAGATTACCAAAGGATTAGACAGACTGGAAGAATGGTTAAAGCAATAGAAGTCAGAACTCGGAAGTCAGAACTCGGAAGTCAGAAGTTGGAAGTCAGAGGTCAGAAGTCAGAGGTCAGAAGTCAGAGGTCAGAAGTCCTCCGTCGTCTGTCCTCTGTCCTCTGTTGGCTGGCGATGCTTATTTTTACGTTCCACGCCTGTACACACATGGTAGCGGCGGGCGATACCTGGGTTGCGATGGCGTGCGGGCGACACTTTGTCAATCAGGGAGTGGACACTGTCGAGCCGTTCAGTGCAAACTCACATAAAGCAGGACCGACGGAAAAAGAGATTCAGACCTGGCCGAATTGGGCCCAATGGATAACGAACAAAGTTGGCATCGAGACTGTTAAATACTGGCATCCGACCGGCTGGGTCAACCAGAACTGGCTGACACACGTTATCTTCTATTCGTTGATTCCCCA
>JAQYVG010000569.1 GCA_030145595.1 Desulfobacterales bacterium
AACCATCGCATCCATTCTGTCAGAAGAATGGGGCTTATCCGGTCAGGAAGCAGCTCTTGTTGCGGAAATTAGTTGCCAGAGGGCCTTAAAAGGGCTCGACTATTATCGTACAACCAGGGGGTTTTTCGATTGCTCAAATCATGATGAGAGGAAGGCGTTTTTAAAGTGTTTATTCAAAATTGCCAATATATCCGATATGACTTCGTATGCAGAAGTTGAAGAGATCCGCCGTATATCGACTTCGTTAAAACTGCCGCACCAAGATTTTATTGAAGCCAAGCTTACCATTCCAAGAAAAGATCGGGAAGTGTTATAATTATACGTCTCGTAAATCATACAACCAATTGAAATTAAATACTATTTTTGTTGATCTTTACCAAATTACAAACGGAATGTTGGAATAATGGAATATTGGGGAAAAAGTTGACTATCTTTAGAATAAAAATTATTTTTCGATTCCCACCCTGGCCGCTACCCCTTGTTGAAAGTAATGTTTTATCTCTTTCATTTCGGTCACCAGATCCGCCTTGGCAATGATTTCAGGGTCTGCACCCCGTCCGGTGATGATCAATTCCACATCCTCGGGTTTGGCCGCTATAATGTCAACCAGATCCTGCACCGATAACAGCTTGAGTTTGACGGCAACATTAGCTTCTTCCAAAATAACGACCTGATGCCC
>JAQYVG010000056.1 GCA_030145595.1 Desulfobacterales bacterium
AGTGGTCAGCTGCTGGTGACGTGGCAATGTCGTCAAGCAGTTCTGGAAAATCGCGGTCGGCAGTAGCCCTGGGGCTGTCGATGCCATGGGACTTAAAATAGGAAGTTGTCCACTTGAGGAGCTTTACGATGTTCCATACGGTAGCCCCGGACTTAGAATGATGCTCCATTTTGTAATGCCTGGGACTGGTAGTGGGTGGCAAGCTTTTCAAGTACTTCGTCAATTTCACCCTGCAGTATAGATTCCAGCTTGTAAAGCGTAAGGCCGATGCGGTGGTCGGTAACCCTGGCCTGAGGAAAATTGTAGGTCCTGATTCTTCCGCTTCTGTCTCCATCTCCTATTTGACTTTTGCGCTCTGCGGATCTTTTTTGGTCCTGTTCTTTGATCATACGATCAAGAATGCGAGCACGCAGAACTTTCATCCCCTTGTTCCTGTTTTTCAATTGGGATTTTTCATCCTGGCAGGAGACCACTATGCCGGTCGGAAGATGGGTCAATCGTACCGCCGAATCGGTTGTATTCACGCTCTGGCCACCCGGACCGGTTGCGCGAAACACATCGACCTTAATCTCATTAGGGTCGATTTTAAGTTCGACATCTTCAGCTTCAGGCAGAACGGCCACAGTAACCGCAGAGGTGTGTATCCGTCCTTGAGCTTCGGTCGCCGGAACGCGCTGGACACGATGAGTACCGCTTTCATATTTGAGGCGGCTGTACGCCCCCTTACCGTGAATCATAGCGATAATCTCTTTTAGACCACCGACACCGGTTGGGTGATGGGCCATGACTTCAACTTTCCAGCTCTTTTTCTCAGCATACCTGCTGTACATCCTGAAAAGATCACCAACAAACAGACCGGCTTCTTCTCCGCCGGTACCTGCCCGTATTTCAACGATAACATTCTTGTTATCATTCGGATCCTTTGGCAGCAGCAGTTCCTTAAGATCGTCTTCAAGTCGGCTTTTTCGAGACTTTAGAGTTTCTAACTCAGTCCGCGCCATCTCTTTAATATCAGGGTCAGAGTCTTTTAAAAGCTCCCTGCTGTCATCAAGCTCTTGCAGGGTTTGTCCGTACGTCCTTAGAACCGTTACAACCTTACTGAGATCTGAATGCTCACGGCTATATTTCTGGTAATTCTCCCGATCCTGCAAAATGGCGGGATCACTCAAAAGCTTTTCAAGTTCTAAAAAGCGATTTTCAACGCCTTTTAATTGTTCATGCATGAGTTATTTGTTTTGGTTCTGGAATTTTTCATATTTCCTGCGGAAGCGCTCAATGCGGCCGGCTGTGTCAATAAGCTTCTGTTTGCCGGTGAAAAATGGATGGCATTTTGAACAAATCTCCACTCGAATGTCAGCTTTTGTCGAGCCGGCCTCCAATACATTGCCACATGCGCATTTGGCGGTTGTCTCCACATATTCAGGGTGAATGTCCGGTTTCATATAGTATCTACCTCCTAACTTAGTACATGTATTCATAAATACGATAACGTAGTAAAAGTTGGTTCAGGTTTCAGGTTTCAGGTGTCAGGAATGGAAATCGCTATAGCCGAAACCTGACACCTGACACCTGAATATGTATCGTTTTAATATGCAATACGTCACCGAATTTACGAATTAGAGCATTTAGGCATTCATGGAATTCAAAAAGTTTGTATTATCTTTGGTTCCGTTCATTTTATCAAGCAGGAACTCCAAACTGTCAACAGGGTTCAACGAAGAAAGCAGTTTCCTTAAAATCCAGACGCGCGCCAGTACATCCTCATCCATTAGGAGCTCTTCCTTGCGTGTACCGGATTTTTTGATATCAATTGCCGGGAACACCCGCTTATCGGCAAGTCTTCTATCCAATTGCAGCTCCATATTACCGGTGCCTTTGAATTCCTCAAAAATAACTTCATCCATCCGGCTGCCCGTATCTACAAGGGCTGTTGCAATAATGGTAAGGCTTCCGCCTTCTTCTATATTGCGTGCTGCCCCAAAAAATCGTTTGGGGCGCTGAAGCGCATTTGAATCAACCCCCCCGGACAGAATCTTTCCACTGGGAGGCATAACCGAATTGTATGCCCGCGCCAGTCTGGTAACACTATCCAGCAGAATAACGACATCTTTTTTGTGTTCCACCAATCGCTTGGCCTTCTCAATAACCATTTCGGCAACCTGAACATGCCTTTCTGCAGGTTCGTCAAAAGTGGAACTTATCACTTCTCCGTCAACAGACCGCTCCATATCGGTTACCTCTTCGGGCCGCTCATCAATCAGAAGCACAAACAGGACAATATCTTTATGATTGGCACTGAGGCTGTTGGCGATCGCCTGCAGCAGCATTGTTTTTCCGGACCTAGGCGGTGAAACTATCAGTCCCCTTTGTCCGAATCCAATCGGGTTCAAAAGATCCATGATTCTCATGGAATAGTTATCAGCATCGGTTTCAAGCAGTACCTTCCGGTCAGGATAAAGCGGTGTCAGGTTATCAAAAAGAATCTTTTCCCTGGCCACTTCCGGATCTTCATAGTTTACGGCTTCGACCTTTAAGAGGGCAAAATATCGTTCCGTCTCTTTGGGCTGGCGTATCTGTCCGGATACAGTATCACCTGTCCTTAAGTTGAAACGGCGAATCTGAGAAGGCGAAACATAGATATCGTCCGGACCCGGCAGGTAATTGTAATTCGGTGCCCGCAGGAATCCAAATCCGTCCGGCAGGATTTCCAGAGTACCTTCCCCAAATATCAGGCCGGTCCTTTCGATCTCCGCCTGAAGCAAAGCAAAAATGAGCTCCTGTTTTCTCATTCCGGCGGCGCCGTCAATCTTGAATTCTTTTGCCAAAACAGTCAATTCTTTGATTTTCTTGTCTTTAAGTTCTACAATATTCATTACAATTTGCTCCGCTAACGATTTATCTTATGATTTTTCATTCTTTATCTGATAAAATTTGCATCTGCTGGTTTTCAATATAACAAACCGGATCCTTGGTAGCTGCAACAGAAGTTTGTGCGTGTTATATGAATTTAGCTTGAAGGTTACTGGTATTCTCCGATAGGCGGGATCCTAAAGGCGTGTTCCTACCCTATAAGTTAGCTTTTTATATCATGATTTTATGCCTGTCAAGCGCTTTCACCCCATTTTTTGTGTGTTTTTGATATAATTTTTTGTAGAAAAGATCAACCGACCTCATCAGCTTTTTAATATTATCGTCATTTTTTATTATAAAATCGGATTGTTGAGCTTTCTCATCATCCGTCATCTGAACATCTAAAAGGTCTTTGGCCTCTTTTTTGGAAATGCTGTCGCGCTCCATGAGCCTTTGAACCCGCAGTTCGCGTTCTGCACTGATCAGAACGACCACATCAAAGCGGTCTTGAATTCCGAGTTCAAAAAGAAGGGGAACCTCTACCACCACAAAACGCTCACCTTCCTTTCCGGCTTGCGCCATCTTAAGTTGCACGAGCTTGGTTATCTTTGGATGAACGAAACGTTCCAGCGCCGACCGGGCAACATCATCGCCTGTAATAATCCGGCGCAGCTTAGAGCGATCCAAAGCCCCGTCCGGCAACAACACTTTCTTTCCAAAATAGTTAATGATGTTTTTGAAGGCATCAGTTCCAGGAGCTACGACCTCCCGCGCCAAGGTGTCGGAACTGATTACATTTAATCCTAATTCTTTTAACCGCCCGCAAACAGAAGTTTTGCCGGACCCGGCGCCACCTGTAACGGCTATTTTTAAAGTATCTGACTTTAATACGCCCATATCTTTTTATTAGACCTAAAAATGTTGATATTAAGCATGTTGTCTTGTAACGTCAAGTTAACAAATAACAATATACACTTAATTAACCGATGATTCAATTCGATTCAAATATTTTTCCTAAAACCAAAGGGGCCTACATTATTGGCGGTTCCATCAGAGATCTTATTCTTGGCAGAACTCCCGCTGATTATGATATTGCTGTTTTGGGCAACCCGGAAAAATTTGCAAACCATGTGGCCCTCAAGACAAACGGCCGGCTTGTTGAAATGGGGAAACCCGGAAAGATGATTATCCGGGTGGTTACCGAAAATAATATCATTGATATATCCCCTGTCAACGGCCCCACCATTGAAGACGACCTCAACCAGAGGGACTTCACCATCAACGCTATGGCTTATGACCTGTCCACAGGAGCAATAATCGACGTTCTCGGCGGTCTTCAGGATCTTGAGGAAAAAAAAGTTAAAATGGTTTCAAAGCAAGTTTTTAAAAAAGACCCGATTCGCCTGTTGAGAGCTTTTCGGATGGGTGCCTGCCTGGGCTTTGATATCGAACCCCAAACCGGTTCAGCCATTGCCAGGGAAGCTATGATAATTCAGGAAGCGGCCGGAGAACGAATCCGCCTCGAGCTTTTCAAAATGTTTGAAACCCATAAATCGCATTATTATCTTTCTCAAATGGCCGAGACCGGGCTTCTGACCTCCATTTTTCCTGAACTCGGCAAACTTAGAAAATGTTTTCAAAACAGACATCATTGCTATGATGTCTTTGAGCATTCAATCAAAGCTTACGGCCACCTTGAAGAGATACTCAGCAATCCGAACAATTTTTTGCCCGCTGGTTCACACCGGGGCATAGCAGGTATTGACAGGCAAAAAGCAATACTCCTCAAATGTGCAATCCTGCTGCACGACATCGGTAAACCTGCGGCCAAAAGCTTAGACAACAGCGGGCATGCCCGTTTCTACGGGCATGCCCGCAAAGGTGCCGACATGGCGAAATCCATCAGCAAAAGGTTCAAGTTTGCAACCCGGGAAAGAAATTTCATCGATTTTATCATCCGTAACCACATCCGGCCGCTGTCTCTTTTCTCTGCTCAACAGAACAAAACATTAACTCACAAAGGCTTAACCCGCTTTTTTATGAAATGCAAAGATAACACCCCTTACCTGCTGTTGCATACCATAGCCGATATTAAGGGAAAACAAGATAAAGTAAATGCAGAAAATAAAGCGTTCATCACCTTTGTAAAAGGCATGATCGACGAATATTTTGCAGAATTCAGCCCCAAAAGCAAAACTCAGCCACTGATCACAGGCCATGACCTTATTGAAGAGTTCGGACTGACTCCTTCCCCATTTTTTAAAAAAATTCTTAGCCTGGCGGAAGAAGCCAGGATGTCAAATACAATTGGGAGCAAACCGGAAGCTTTAAAGCTGGTCAAGGATTTCTTAAAACAGCAAAAAAAATATCAAACTTGACAAGATATTCACATTTATATAGTAAAGCCGATGTTATTTAAAACTGTGAAAATCAAGATTCGCATATTAATTAAAGAAAGGAGCATTTTATGAACATTTTATTTTTTGGACCGAACGGCAGCGGGAAAGGTACCCAGGGAGCCATTGTAAAAGACAGATACAACACGCCCCACATAGAATCCGGCGCTATCTTTCGCGAAAACATTTCTAAAGGGACCGAATTAGGCCAACAGGCCAAGGAGTATATTGACCGGGGCGACCTGGTACCCGATGAAATCACGATCCCCATGATACTCGATCGCCTGCAGCAGGATGACTGTAAAAGCGGCTGGCTTCTGGACGGATTTCCGAGAAACAAGAACCAGGCGATAAAGCTGGATGAATCCCTGAAGGAAGCCAATATGGCCCTTGATATTGTTGTAGAAATTCTTCTTGACCGCGAAATAGCCAAAAACAGAATCATGGGTCGCAGACTATGCGTCAATGATAATAACCATCCCAACAATATCTATATTGATGCCATTAAACCCGACGGTGACCAGTGCCGCGTTTGCGGCGGCGAGTTAAACACCCGTGACGATGACCAGGATGAGTCCGCCATCGACAAGCGCCATAGTATTTATTACGATACTGATACCGGCACTTTGGCTTCAGCCTACTATTTCAAAGACCTGGCCGCGAAAGAAGGCTCCATTAAATACATTATATTGGACGGAAGCCCCGGTGTTAAAGATGTTACTGATGAGCTTGTTTCAAAGCTTTAAACCTAAGTTCTGCAGAAACTGTTAAAATATGGTTCATCTCCAAAAGAGTTGGAGATGAACCATATTTTTTTACTTGCCAACCACTCCAGTTTAGGATATTAAAGTGGTTTTACTGTTGATGAATAAAAATAACCATCATAAATATGATGAACTCGTAAAAAGTTACGAATTCAGCTATAGATGGCTAAGGAAAAAGGTTCATATACAAGGCGTAGTATTTTTTCAGGAACGAGGCTATACATGTAGTATGCCGAGTTTCTGCAAAAATACTACAACGCAGTAGATGGGACTTTTTACGACGCCATCAAATATTGACCGTTGATGGAACGAAGGGAGTTGAGTAATTTGAAAGACATTCAGGTCAAGGTCTATGACAACGACCTTGAAAAGGCGATGCGCATTTTGAAGAAAAAGATTCAAAATGACGGCCTTTTTAAACGCCTAAAGTTGAAAAAGGCCTATGAAAAGCCAAGTGAGCACAAACGTCGCAAACAACGTGAAGCCTTAAGAAGACAGCGCATTGCAGCTTCAAGAAACAAATACAGAAGAAGATAAAATCAAACCTTAAAAATTAAAACCCGGCGAAAGCTTTAATTTTGCCGGGTTTTTCTATGAAAATGAGCCTGACCGATCCTTACACCAATTGCCTTGAGACCTTGTACGGCCTGAGACGGTTCGGGATAAAGCTGGGACTTTCCACTATCCGAAGAATCCTAAACGGCCTGGGAAGCCCCCTGGATCGAACGGCATTCATCCATGTGGCCGGAACCAATGGAAAAGGATCCATCGCTTCCGCTCTGGCTGCGATCCTCCATCTATCCGGTTACAAAGTAGGACTTTATACCTCCCCACACCTTGTAAAATTTAATGAAAGAATCTGTATCAACGGGCTTCCGATTTCCGATGAAAATGTTGTAGCCTCCTATGAAGCCGTCAAAAACGTTCATTACGGCGGACGCGAACCGACCTTTTTTGAATTTGCAACCGCCATGGCGCTTTATGAATTCGGCCGGCAAAAAGTCGATTGGGCCGTTATAGAGACCGGCATGGGTGGCCGGCTGGATGCTACCAATATCATCAAACCCGCCCTTTCCATCATAACCAATATCTCCATTGAACATAAGGAGTACCTGGGAAATACCATAACCCGGATCGCCGGTGAAAAAGGAGGTATTATCAAAAAAAATACACCGGTGGTAACCGGCGTTAAACAGAAAAACGCTATTTCTGTTTTAAAAACTATTGCCCAATCGCAGTCTTCCCGATTTTATCGTTTGGGGGACACATTTCGCGTTCGCAGGAACCAAAACCAGACATTTAATTATTATGGCATCGAAAATGTATGGCGAAACATGCAGACAGGATTAATCGGCCGCCACCAGATCAATAACGCAGCCATCGTTTTAGCCGCATGTGAGGTGCTGAATACAATCCGTACGGATCTTCCCTACGCAAAAATCAAACAAGGCCTGATGCAAAACAGATGGCCGGGCAGGCTGGAAATTGTCTGCAGGGCTCCCCTTGTAATTCTTGACGGCGCCCACAATCTTATTGCCGCTCGAAAACTGGCAGAGTATTTGTCTGAAAATCTTTCTAACCGCAACATCACCCTGGTGGTCGGTATTCTGGACGACAAGCCTTATGGCGCCATGCTTAAAAGTTTGCTTCCGTTCTGCCGCAGGGCCATAATAACCGCCCCCCAAATAGATCGGGCGCTACCCACACAAACCCTGCATAAAGTTGCTCGGCAGATGCTTTCAGACATAACAATTATCCCCGATGTCAACAGCGCCGTCCAGCATGCAATTGATACCGCATCAACACATGATGTCATCTGCATCGCCGGCTCGCTATACGTAGTCGGGGAAGCTAAAGAGGCACTCGAAAAAATGGATCTTAGCTAATTTCCATCCATAAATGGCTATTTTTCCGATGAGCGGCGTTCTCCGCGGGTTTCCGCCCTCGACGTACTAAAGTACGCCTCGGGCGAAAACCCTTGTGCGGCCTTGCTCATCGAAAAAATCCCTCATTTATGAATTGGAAATTACATAGTGCTCAAATGTATTTATGGATGGGCACTAGCTAATTATAAATTTGACTTTCTACGACGCCATCAAGCTTGACTTGCCGCCACTTCCAATATATTGCTTCTATAATATTGATTCGCGCCCGTAGCTCAGTGGATAGAGCGTCAGCCTCCGGAGCTGAAAGCCGCTGGTTCGAACCCAGCCGGGCGTACCAATTAAATATCAAGGGTTTATGAAATATCATGAGCCCTTTTCTTTTGTCTTAAAAAGAATTTCCCCACACTATTACCCACAAAATCGATCCCCAAAGCCTAAAACTTCACTACCAAAATTTATATTAAAGAATTTTAGTCTATTAGCCGATAATGTATTGAGAACTTTCATGTGATATTGATGAAACGGATATTACAGCACGGGTATTATATGGAACGACCAGCTGGAAATTCTATCCCCGAACGGGCGTTTTGATAGCAAACGACGGTGAGTCTGCCAACTTTTAAGACAACAAGTCATCAAACGGAAAAAAGCGAAAAAATGCAACTCCAGGATCAATCAAAAGATGTTCCCGTTGATAAAGGCTCTTCGCGCTCCGAATTAATAGAACTTTTGGCGGTCATTTTTGCTTCGGCTTTAAGTACTTTATTAATGATTCATTTGGAAGCGTTTGATAAACTTTACAGATACTCCCGCATGATGGAGCGCTATGAATTTGATGAAATCGCTGTTTTTCTGCCTTCTTTTTTGGCCATTGGATTCGTGTTGTATTCTTATCGCCGAATCCAAAAATTAGAATACGAGATGATCAGACGTCGCGAGATGGAAAGGCAGCTTTTGAAGAGTGAAAAACTATTTAAAAGTCTTAGCATTACCGACGATCTCACCCAACTCTACAATTCAAGATATTTTTATAAAAGGCTGAAAGAAGAAATCAACAAGTTGATTCGTCATAAGCAGCCCTTGTCTTTGTTACTTATTGATATAGACGACTTTAAGAAAATAAACGACAGATATGGACACTTGCAAGGAGACAACTTTCTAAAAAAGGCAGGAAGCGTCATTCAGAATTGTTTGCGGAAAACCGACTCGGCATACCGATACGGAGGAGAGGAGTTTACAATTATTCTACCTGGAACCGGTATCGAAGCCGCCATAAATGTCGCGAAGAGAATAAGAAAGGGCTTTGTCGCACAGGATTTCTCTTCAATTACAAACGAAACTTTGCATATGTCTGTAAGCATCGGCGCTTGCCAATTTAAACCGGAAGAGGACATGGAAGCTTTCGTCAAAAGGACCGATGATGCATTGTATAGGGCGAAGCGAAACGGAAAAAATCGTGTTCACCCTTCGTAATGATACAGAATGTCATCCTAAACACAGCAATCTTAGTAAAATGCAGCTTCCATCTTTCACTCAGACCACCTCACCATAAATCAAAACTGTATGCCGCCAGTTTTTGCAATCTACATGATTTCTGGGTTACAGCGTTCAGCATTTGATTTTACCATGATGTGGGTAAGCATTCCGCTAGAAGCACCTTGACCTTACGACTGAAAACGTCTTTAATATAATATGGAAACTAAAAAAGAATTTTAGAAGCTGGGAGTAATGTCGTGGTTTCTCCAAAAATACCTGATAAAATAGGCCGATATATAATAACCCACAAGATTGGCCACGGGGGTATGGGTGTGGTTCACTTAGGTCACGATCCGTTTATTGATCGCCAGGTAGCCGTAAAAATCCTGTTAGCCGCCCCTTCCAAGAAATCTTCTGATCTTGAGCGCTATCAGCAACTATTTTTCAACGAAGCCCGGGCAGCCGGCAAATTGACGCATCCTCATATTGTGCCGGTATACGACGCCATGTGGGAGCGTGATATGGGCTACTTGATCATGGAATATGTGGAAGGCACCACTTTGGAAAAATATTGTTCAAAAGAAAGCTTGTTACCGATTGATAATATAACAAAATATATTTTCCAGAGCGCTAAGGCTCTTGACTATGCCCACCAAAACGGAGTCATCCATCGCGACATCAAACCTAGTAACATCATAATTTCCCTTGCAGACGAAACAAAAATTACCGATTTTGGCATCGCCCAAGTGGAGGGATTTGTAGATCTTCCCGATTCCGCGAGTTTTACCGGTTCGGTTTATTACACTTCGCCGGAACAAACGCGCAATGAGCCCTTAACACCGCAGACAGATCTTTTCTCGCTCGGAGTAGTAATGTATGAACTGCTTACCGGCACCAAACCTTTCCAGGCTGCCAACGAGTACGCTATATTATATAAGATAATGCACGAAAACCCCGCGCCCTTAGAAAAATACCGGCAAGATATTCCTAAAGCCCTGGAACGTATCGTTATGCAAGCTTTAGCAAAAGATTTGACCGAACGTTACCAGACCGGGCGGCAGTTAGCATCGGAGTTGGTTGCCTCATTTGATAAGTTGAGGTTTTTGGACGCAGCGCTCAATCCTCAAGAAAAACTCAATGCCCTTAAAAAAATAATTTTTTTTAAGGATTTTTCTTCCAGCGAATTGGCTGAAGTACTCAAAACCGCTCAGTGGATGAAATACAAGGCCGCTGAAACCATAATCACTGAAGGGGAAATAGAAGACTGCTTCTATATAATTGTTGCCGGCGAAGTTGTGGTCACAAAAAAACGCAAGCAACTGGCAGTATTGAAGAAGGGTGACTGCTTCGGCGAAATGGCGTACCTGAGCAAAATAAAACGGACTGCCACTATCAAGACAATTAGCAATACCGTTTTGATGAAGATAAACACATCTATTATAGAGCAGATGTCCACTAGTGCTCAGTTCCGTTTTTATAAAGTTTTTTCCCACACCCTGATTCAGCGCTTGAGCCGCACCAGTGAATTATTGTCCCAAAAGTCTTTTTGGCCTGGATTATTACGCAAGGTGAGCGAAAGAAGGCGTAAAAAGTCGACAACCATTTGATATATTGGACTTCACTATTAGAGCATTCCCGAATATCCAGCATCCAGCATCTCTCCGAGGCGTAGGCTCTCTACGAGCCGGAGGCCAGCATCGATCTCCCTGTTGCTTTTTTGTAAGGTGTGATTATAGTTTAGCATTATGAAAGAACACTACGAAAAAATACCCGATCCCAAAGAGATTGAAAAAGAAATAGGCGATTTTATAGCAAAAAAGTTCGGTGGCAATGTTAAAATAGTATCGCCGCTGGTAATGCCTCAGGAGATAGCCACGGAAAAGACCGAAGAGCCTGCGCCCAAAAAGAAAAAGCTCAATTTTGATTTAAAACCCGAAGATCTGATCGCCTATCTGGACCAGTACATTGTTCAACAAGATGCCGCCAAAGCTATTCTGGCAACAAAAATATGCACACATTTCAATAGAATAAAACGCGCTGAATCCTCTCCTGACGATGCCAATGACATGGTAGGTCATATTAAGAACAATATCCTTATGTTCGGTCCCACCGGAGTTGGCAAAACATACCTTATCAAACTAATCGCTGACAAAATCCGCGTTCCTTTTGTCAAGGGTGATGCAACCAAATTCAGCGAAACCGGTTATGTCGGCGGGGATGTGGAAGATTTGGTTCGGGATCTTGTACGAGAAGCAGACGGCGATATCGAGCTGGCGCAATACGGTATTGTTTACATCGATGAAATCGATAAAATTGCATCCCATCGCAACATCATCGGGGTTGACGTATCACGATCCGGCGTACAGCGTGCTCTGCTCAAACCCATGGAAGAGACGGAAATCGACTTGAAAGTTCCCCATGACCCCATATCAATGATTCAAGAAATCGAACGCTTTCGAAAAACAGGTAAACGCGAAAAGCGTACAGTAAATACCAGTAAAATCCTGTTTATTATGAGCGGTGCATTTGGAGATCTGGCCCAGATCGTCAAGAAACGGATTGCAAATCAAAAAATCGGTTTTGGATCTCAAATTACAAAGGCCCAAGACCATATTAAATTTCTTAAACATGTCAAGTCAGAAGATTTGATAGAGTTTGGATTTGAATCCGAGTTTGTCGGCCGTCTACCTGTGCGGGCTATTTTTGAAAAGCTTTCGGAAGATGATCTTTACGAAATTCTTAAAAACCCCAGCAACCCGGTCATTCTTGGTAAAAAACTCGATTTCGCCGCCTATGGTATCGACATAAAATTTGAAGACAGGGCCCTGCGTCTTTTATCAAAAAAAGCCTTTCAAGAAAACACAGGGGCCAGGGGCCTGGTTAGCGCCGTTGAACATGTGCTCCTTGACTTTGAAAAGAAACTGCCGTCAACTGATATTAAAAAGCTCCCGGTAACGGCTGCTGTCATTGAAAACCCTGACCGAGAACTTGAAACAATGCTGACATCGCCAAGCCTGGACAAATTCAATCATGCTTTTGAAAGGCTGCATATCGCTGAAAAAGAATTTATTAAAGAATATTTGAACTTAAACAAAAAAAACTTTGCTGAAAAGTTCAGCCTGACATTGACACCTCCACGTATTGATATCGTGGCCGGATACTATACTAAACACATTATGGATGTCGGGAAAGCCATTGATAAAATAAAATCTTATTATGATGAAATAAAAAATATAGAACTCTATTTTTTTAAAAACCACGATATCAATATTGTTTTGGAAGAAGACGCCGTCGATTTCATTATTGATCAGTTTGAAAATTCAGAGATTAAGCTCGAAGATTTTTACAAACAGCTTACAGCCGATTTTGAATACGGCCTTAAACTGCTAAGAGAAAAGACCGGAAGGAATCGTTTTTTTATTACAAAACAGGCACTTTTGTCTCCAGAGGCATTTATCAGCAATCTTATTCGAAATGAGCTTCCGCAGATTTAATGCCGGATTCGGGTTGCGGGTTACGAGTTGCGGGTTGCAGGTTGTGAGTTGCGAGTTACTGATAACTGATCACTGATCACTGATTACTGTTCACTGTTTACCGATCCCTGGTCATTACCTGCTGCCGGGTTTGAAAGCCAGGTCCCCTTGTAATATTAACGCTTGAAACTCTAACAGGAGTTGCTATGCTTTTCCCCGATTACAGACCCAGACGTTTGCGGCAAAATGAAGCGTTCCGGCGTATGATTCGCGAAACAAAACTTTCGGTAGATGATTTGATCCTGCCTCTTTTTGCTATCAGCGGCAAAGGAGTTAAAAATCCCATCGAATCGATGCCCGGACACTATCAGCTATCTGTTGACAACCTCGTTAAAACCTCCCAAGAAGCATTTGAACTTGGTGTTCCGGCTGTTATCCTCTTCGGAATACCCCAGCAAAAGGATCCTCTTGGAACCCGGGCGTATGCCAAAGACGGTATCGTTCAAAAGGCAACCAGAGCTTTAAAAGAAAAACTCCCTGATATGGCAGTCATTACCGACGTGTGTTTATGCCAGTATACGGATCACGGCCATTGCGGTGTCATCGACGGCCAGAATATAGACAACGACGCCTCCCTTGACCTGCTTGCCAGAACGGCCCTGTCGCATGCCGCAGCAGGCGCCGACATGGTGGCCCCTTCTGACATGATGGACGGTCGTGTTGCTGAAATTCGCAATATCCTTGACGAAAACGATTTCAATAACCTCCCCATAATGTCATATGCAGCCAAATATTGCTCTGCATATTACGGTCCGTTTCGTGATGCAGCAGACTCTGCCCCCAAGTTCGGCGATCGCCGAACGTACCAGATGGACCCTGCAAATGCCTTGGAAGCCATTCGGGAAGTTTCCATGGATATCGAGGAAGGTGCCGATATCATCATGGTGAAGCCCGCGCTTGCCTATCTCGACATCATCTGCCGGATACGGGAAGAGACCGATCTTCCGGTCGCGGCTTATAACGTCAGCGGTGAATATTCCATGATAAAAGCCGCCGCAGAAAAGGGATGGCTGGACGGCAAGAAGGTTATGATGGAAACTCTCACCGCAATCAAGCGGGCCGGGGCCGACCTGATTTTGACCTACTTTGCCATAGAAGCCGCCAAAGAGCTCAACTCGTAATGTATAGGGGAGTAAACTACTGCAGGGTGCGCTAACAGCCTCGGTGCATCGAGTGCCCAGGAAGAAAATGAAGCTGATTTTGTTATCCTTGAGTTTGTCGGGCTATATAGTGCTGGTCTAGAGCTTGACGCAGATATGTTTTGATCAAGGCTTGACGACTAATGTTTAACTCCTTTGCCAGGGCGTCTAATTCTTTTAGCATGTCAAGCGTAAAGTCAACATTGACTCGTTTAACCGGGGGCCTCATTCCACCCTTATTGGTAAAATATCTGGAAATGTCTTTCCCGCTCATTGCCATTTCAGCAATCTCATCGGCAGTTGGTTTCTTTTTTTTAGCTGTTTTGCTCATTTTGATAAGAAGTCGCTTTCGAGAGCGAAATAAAGAAAAATTCACAGTTGTGTAGGACCGCAGGGTGTATCCCAATATGTAGTAGGACTATATTCCCCCCATCAACCGAAATACGGACACTCTCAACTGAAATGGATATGACCGATAATAGGCGTTATGTCAAGAAGGCATTTTTTACCAAACATACTGAAATGCCCGAAATTTGGAAACAGGAAATCGGTCTTCGCCAGGCTTCGACCCGACAAGCCTGTAGGCCCACGTTCTTGGCTTCTAAAAATAGGCCTCTGCGGGGTACTGCGGATCTCGGATATAATCATCCGCACAGGGTCCGGGCTGATCGTCATATGCAGGGAAAAC